>CAZEKS010000018.1:0-13645 GCA_964512795.1 uncultured Syntrophaceae bacterium | reverse complement strand
GGTCTTGGCAATATCGGATTCTGAATTAATCTTTGATTTCATTTCTTCTCTCCATATCATAAGCTATTTCTTCACATCGGAAATCAGAGATGTCCATCCGCCACCCAGGGCCTTGTATAGGCGGACCAGGTTGGATGTTATGGCCCCATCGCTTTGGGCCAGTTGGTCCTGGAAGGACAAGAGCGAACGTTCGGCATCTAAGACACTACTGAAATCCGTCAGGCCTGCCTGGTATTTATGTTGTGCCAACTCTACCGCCTTCCGGGCTGCTTGTGTCGCCTCGCTCAACGACTGCCTCTTCTGTTGTTCCTCAGAATAGGCCACGAGTGCGTTTTCAACCTCTTCCAGGGCACTGAGCAAAGTAGATTTATAGGCAATCAGGTACTGTTCCTGAAGTGCCGATTGAACCTCAATATTTTGGCGAATCGCTCCAGCTTTGAAGATCGCCCAGGTGATTTTAGGGCCGCCGCTTAAGGTCCAACTGCCAGTAGAAGAGGGATTACTCAATGAAAGGGCTTCCAAGCCGATGGAGCCACTCAGCGTGAACTTAGGGTAGAGCTCTGCCGTAGCCACACCAATTCTCGCTGTCTGTGCGGCCAGTTGACGCTCGGCCTTGCGTATATCCGGCCTTCGACGGAGGATGTCGGCCGGCACACCCACTGCAACGTTCAAGGGCGTGACCGGAATGGGCTCTCGTTTCTCCAATTCCTCATGGACCTTGCCTGGCTGTTCTCCTAGAAGCACGGCAATGCGGTTCATGGCCTCCGTAAGCCCGGTGCGCAGGGTCGGTATCTGGGAACGGGTGTTTTCAAGGTTGTAGCGGGCCTGCTGCACGGCCAGTTCGTCGGTCAAGCCCGCCTCGTAGCGCCATTTGGTCAGTTGGTAGGTCTCGCTTTGAGACTCCAGATTCGCCTCTGCTGCGACAAGTCGAGTCTGGAATGAGCGTACTTCGACGTAGTTCAAGGCCACTTCTGCAAGCAAGGAGACGAGGACATTACGCAAGTCCTCCTGGCTGGCCTGCAGGTCTCCGGTCGCAGCCTCCACGGAGCGACGGACGCCTCCAAAGATATCCAACTCCCATCCGGCGTCAAAGGTTGCTGCGAAAAGATCATAGCTCTTGCCTGATCCCGTGTCTTTGCTGGTACGGCTCCATGTGGCATAACCGGTGGCGTCGAGAGTGGGAAAGAAATCGGCCTTGGCCATACCCCGACGGGCGCGCGCCTCTCGAACCCGCGCTAAAGCCTTCTTCAGATCGAGGTTGCCCGAGACCGCGCGATCGATCAGACTGGACAGTTTTGGATCATTGAGTGTCTTCCACCACGCGGCCAAGCTCTGAAGATCCATCTCCCCAGCACTCAGGCCGCCTTTGAGTTCGGTGTGCCATGTTGCAGACACTGGCGTATCGGGTGGAACATAGTCCGGCCCCACAGTTGCACACCCAGTTAGAGCCAGAATCACGAGGATCGTATGGAGCCATGAGATAGGTCTTATTAAATTTGATTTAAAAAGAAAATTCATGTGTTGCTCCTATTATTGGGCATTTACGTTACTTTATATCTTTTTAAGACCCCTTCGTTTCTTTTCAGCTTCAGCACGAATTGCACCGATTCCAGCCAACGAGAATTCAACAATGTGTTTACCATAGGCCTCGATATCGTCAACTCCAGGAGGACTATCCTTGACTTCTTGCCTTTCCTTATGTTTCTTTCTTGCGACCATTGGATTGATGCACTGACTTATGATGCTTATTGTGGAGAACCGTACCTGTCTGTCCGAGCACCGTGGACCAAGGAGCTTACGAACCAAGGTCTCCATTTTCTCGTGCAGGGGTCGGAGTTCTACTCGCATGACACTATGTAGAAGCCCTGTTGGATTAGCAAGTTCCTTTTGTACAATAAAAAATTCTCTATTGTCCTCGTCAGCAATCCGACGCAAAAGGGCTAACACTTGACCTTGTAGACGCTCTTCGAGTGATGCAGAATCACTCACACCACCATTCGGCGGATGGGCTTTTATGGATTCAGAAAAGGAGTATCGCCAAGCTTCTTTGTAAAGAGTCTCTTTATCACCGAAGTGATAATTTACCGCTGCAATGTTGGCCCGGGCACGCTCACAGATTTCCGCAATGGTTGCACCCCGGTAGCCTTTCTCCGCAAAAACCTCGCTTGCGGCTGCAAGCAGGCTTTTTGGAGTTTTTGCAGCACCTTTCCTTCGGGTCTTCATCTCATCCTTCCAGCCATTTTTCTGACCTATATTTTTCAAATATAAATTTAAAATATTCATTTGAAAATGTCAAGCCGCAAGTATCGTGTCCTGTTCATTTTGGACCAAAGACTTCTTTTACGGTTTCTCGGATTTATTTCAGTAATGTTTTCAACCCGGTTGGCTGTTTCTGGGCTTTCTAAAAGATCCTTATAAGGTTGCTAAGAGGGTAATGAGTTCGGTCCAATTGACTGGTTTCAAAAGGAATCCACTCAATTTCATTTCGTTCTCTTTATGTCTACTTTCTGCAATAGGAGAGCCGGTAACTAAGATCGCCTTTATTTCTGGTTGGATTATCTTAGCCCTGCGAATCAATTCAAGGCCATCCATCTCGGGCATCTGAAGATCAGTGATAAGTATATCGAAAAACTGTTGCCGGAGCCTGTCGAGTGCTTGTTCCCCCCGCTCATAGGAAAGGACTTCATAATTGTAACTTTGGAGGACCTTTTGCATTGCACGTGCTACAAAAACATCATCATCCACAATAAGGAGTTTTTTGGTTTTCATCATTCTACCTCTTGTTCCTTGAAGGAGTGGCAATGGAAGTTCTCTGGGCTCCTGCTGAGATCACAGAGATCCATAAGGCCCATCATGGGAGGACATGCAGTCCGGCTGCGGTTACCTCCAGCCTTTGCCCTACGCCTCTTCAAGATATTATTCGAAATGGGAAAGAGAAGGTTTATCCTCCAGGACATCGACCACTTTATGAGGAATATCGATCTCCCGCCCGAACAAATTATTGAATGAAGTACTGGCCATTTTCACTTTTTTCCCCAGTGAGGAGGTGGTGGAGGGGGCTGCCTTAAATGTTCGGCCAAGACCTTTCTTTCTTCTCGATTAAACTGTTTGGCTAGCTTTTTCGTCGCGTCTGCAAATCGCTGCATCATCACACCACGTAGTTCCTCCAACTTTGCAGTTTCAGCCTGATAGGCAGCTTCGTCAAATTCATGTGCGCTCAGAATTAATAAAACCCTTTTCCTGGCTTCATCCATTTGTTTGCGAATATGATCATTTTCGCGAAACGCTTTTTCCATCGTATCCGAAAACAACTTTTCTTTTTCAGGAGAAAGCCTTAACCCAAGTTCTGGCGGTTTCCTCCCGGGGAAATCTTTTCTGAACAGACGATCTGACATACTCCCGATGATAATGCCGATAAGCAATACATTCAGGATAAGAGAACTAATAATCAGTATTCTTATTGTTTTACTCATAGCACATCTCCTCCATAATGGAGAAACTCCTGTAAGTTGGCTTGCCTCTGATCAGCCAATACCTGTCCTGAGTGGTTTGAAAAACCTACAAAAAACCCGGTCAATAAAGCAATTATCGTCAAAATGGAAACCACAATAAGGGCCGGTTTAGGCAAATAGAATTCATCAACAAATAATCTCGAAAGAAACAAGACAAGACCGAATGGTGATTTTTTATCTCGATATAAAGAGAGAGAGACAATTCGTTGGCTCAAATGATCACTTGGCTCTTCATATTTTCTGGTTTTAAGAACTCTCTCAAATTGTTCGTACTCGGCTAATATTGCTTGCAGTCTTGGAAACTTCTGCAGTAACTCCACGCCTTCATGTCTTATTTCTTCAGGCCATTGATGCAAATCTACACCATATAAAAGAATATTTTCTTTGAAATGTTTGGGGTCCATTGTCATATTAAACCTCGATCATTAGGCTTCAATAAGCCTCAATTAAAGTGGTGATTCAATTTCTCCTTCAACGTCGTTTTGGCACGCATAATAAGGGACTGTAATGCCTTCAGCTTTATACCAATGATTTCAGCCGCCTCCTGATTGCTGAGCCCTTCATAAAAACATAGCGTTAGTGCTAATTGCTGCCTTTCTGGAAGTTCCTTTATGAAACGATCCATTAATTCCTGTTTTTGTTTCTCATCCAATAAAATTTCTTGCCCGTCCTGTTCATCAACAAGTTCCATGTTTTCACACAAGGGCATGGGTTTCTTTTTTCTATTATGATCCAAGCACAGATTGATGACAACCCTATAAAACCAGGTAGTGAATTTCGCCCCTCTTGATGGATTCCAGAACAACCGCCTCTCCCAGAGTTTTAGGAAAGCCTGCTGCATAATATCCTCTGCATCATTCTTGCTAAAAAGAAGCCGATAAGCGGTGCTATAGAACCGCTTTGAGTGGCGGTCTACCATCTCCCCGAACGCTTCATGTTTTCCTTCCTGTATCTGGTGGATGAGTGACTCATCATCAAGGTGCCGAAAATGGATATTCATGTCTATTGCAATCTTCCTGGTATCGTGATCTGCTATAAATAATAAGATAATTAAACCTGGGAGGGTGCATGAATATCACCTGTCACCCTCCCATAGACCTTGGTCTATCGATTTCAACGTCTTGGCCCTGGAGGGGGAGGTCCTGGCGCTGTTGGAGGACCAGGTCTTCGAGATATGATTTCTGCCAATATCTTTCGCTCTTCTGCCGTGAATTGACTCGCAAGCTTCGCTATAGCCTTGTCCATTGCTTCAATCTCCATTTTGTAGAGGTCCTGCAGTCTTCTCATCCTTTCAAGGAACAAGGCTTCGTCAAATTCAGGTGCCGTGAGTACACCCCTTATTTCTGCTTCTAATCCCCTGATTTGCTCATGAATATTCATTGTTGCTTCCCGGACTTCTCTCATGGTTTTATGGAGTAACATTTCTTTATCCGGCGGCAACGGAGGCATTCTTTTGTGCGACGGAGGGCCATCAAAAGCTTGAACCATTGAACACACAGATATTACTACCATTAATGCTAAAGCTGCAAACATCTTCCTCATGAGTTTTTCCTTCTTTTCGACTCTAAGGTTCCCTTTCTCCATTATACGATTTGAGGTAAGAAAGTCTTCGAAAAATTTTAACTGCGTTCCCTGTTGGAAAACCTGAGAGATAAGGAGTTCTTCAATGGAAACATCTCATTTAGATTCCAGAGGTATGACCATAGGGACCTCCGAAAAGAAGGATGGTCTTTACCTTTACAATTGTCTTTCCTTTGACCTTTTTTCCTTTTCCCTTTCTTTTTCATAGTCTCTTCTTTCCTCGCTAATCTTTTTGAAATTCATGGTAAGGGTTCCCTTACAGCGATCCTTGGAATATGACAACCAGATCTCTGTATTCTTGCCCCACCAAACATAAAATGCTCCAGCACGTTCTGTCGGTGATCGTTCTCTCGGTGGCCTTTTACCCATCTTATCCGTCTTATCCATACTTGCCTCAGGCTCAAGGGCCTTTCCAAATCGTTCAAATAACTCTTTTTTAACAGCTTCGAAATTCCCCTCACCTTCAAAATCAATCCATACACTCTCAAATCTTCCCATCCAAAATGAATAAAATATATTTTCAAGTTTTGCTTCACCTATCGCTAAGGTATCCCCTTTTCTTCTATACCAGATCAAGTTCCTACCAGAGGAT
This sequence comes from uncultured Syntrophaceae bacterium, assembly GCA_964512795.1. GTDB lineage: Bacteria > Desulfobacterota > BSN033 > BSN033 > UBA1163 > UBA1163. The sequence goes on along the minus strand of CAZEKS010000018.1, from coordinate 7,960 downwards.
CTGCCTTGATCAACTTCCTCCATGTCTTTTAACATAGAAATCCCGGTTCCCCACTTGATATCCCTGAAGCCCTCTGGCTCTGCGCGAGGCATAGGAGGCCGAGGGGGGCCAAAACACCCTACCAGAATAATGCCGAATACAATAGTTAATATCTTAATCCTCGTCATGGCTCCACTTTTAGCTTTGCCGTTTTGCTTAGGCGCTACCCGCCTTTCATTCTTTGTCTTCATCCCTTGATCCACCACCTTTGTCATCTCCAAAACCTCTTGGCAATAAACCTCGACCTGATTCATCCTGTCTTCCTCTTCCTTTACTCAATGGTCGGCTCGAGTGTCTGATATGGCTTTCACCTTTTAAAAAGTGAAGAAAAACTATGTTTTTATTTCTTTTTAAAGTCTTCCACTTTCTTTCCAACTTGAAGAGTCGGTGTGATCATGATCACCAACTCTGACTTCTTTTTCGTTCCGCTCTTGTATCGGAACAGACTGCCCATCAAAGGAAATGATTGCAAGACAGGGACACCTGTATAACCCTTCTCCATCTTCTCCTGTATCAGACCAGCGATGATGATCGTCTGGCCGTCCCTGACCCTCACCGTTGTATCGGTCTCTCTCACACTCAGGAGAGGAAAAGTCGACTTTCCATCTGGAGTCGTTTTCTCTCCTGTCTTCTCGGTGACACTGGGATGAATACTCATGATGATGGTGCCGTCTTCAGCAATTTGCGGAGTTACATCCAGGATGATCCCGATGTCGATGGTCATAGGCTGAATGGTCTGAGTCACAGTGCTCTCCGTGGTAATTGCACCGGTGATGAAGAAGACATCCTGATCCCCAACCCGGATGACTGCTTTCTGATTATTGAGGGTGGAGATGGTTGGACTGGAGAGGACCTTTATATCCCCCTGCTCTGCAATGGCCTGCATGATATCTGAGAGGAGCACCTCTGTCCCTGCCGCACCAAGCGAAAAAGTGCCTCCAAAAGCTCCGATTTTAAAGCCACCAGGGGTACTAATAGTGCCGGTATCAGTAAGATAACCACTCGATGTGCCTGTGTATCCTGTTGTTCCTGCCTTATTTGTAAATCCAAAAGCTACGTTTGTTGCACGAGGAAGCCCTTCGATGACTTTCCAGTTAATCCCTTCTTTGTGGCTATCGGAGAGGGTTACCTCCATAATCTTTGCCTGGATGCTAACTTGTCTTTGAGAACTTCCTTCAACGGTCTCAAGGTATGAGGCGATCTTATTCAAATTGATAGGATAGTCGGTTACCATGATTGTCCCGGTAGATTTGTTGACAACCAGCTTTTTCCCTTTCTCGTCCACCCTTGTCCAAGTAACTTTTTCTTCCTTTCCAGCAGTCTCTTTCTCCCCAACAGATCCAAAAATAAAACCCTCCAATCCTTTTTGAATTTCCTTCCACAGATCCATCTCGTCAACACTGACAAGATCAGTATATCCGGTCCTGACACCTCCCTGACTGAGAGCGGTCTGCTGCCCCGCGAGAGAACTAATCTGCGAGCTTCCACCTGTGTTGGTGCTGGCATAAACCTCCCTTTTCCCGCTCCTTTTCGTCACAATGTAATTTAGCGTGAAGAGACGAGTTTCCATCTGGGGTCTCGATATCCTGATAAATTTTCTGTCGATGTAATAGCTCCATCCCAGTGGAGAAAGAACCGCTTCAAGGGCCTCTTTTAAAGTTACTCGCTTTAAATCGATGGTCACCTTACCACTCAGTTCAGGATCAATGATGATATTGAGTTCACTCTCTTTTGAAAAAGCCAGAAGGACATCATGGATGTTTGAATCCCTGGCAAAGATTGAAAAGAGTTTATCAGGAACTTTCTTCGCCTCTTCCATTTGTGAAACTACTAATTCCCTTAAGCTTTCTTCAGGAGGAGGTTGGGGTTGGGCGGCCTCCACTTGTTGCGGAGGCAACTTGGCTCGTTCCTTCGTCGGGGCCGTAGCACAGCCCACCAACCACGACAGACAAAGAAATATCAAAAGGAAGATTTTCATATTTTTTTCTTTCAATGCCAATCGAACATGGTCACTGATTAAAATAGTCTTGACCTTCAAGGGAGAAAGGAGAATATCTATTGCTTCATTTGTGTATTTTGAAGGAGGCTTCCATCTTCTATCCGAATGTGTTTGAATCATTCCCACCCTGAGTCTTCTTTCATCTCGGCGCCCACCAAATTATTAGCCCCCAAAATAGCAGGGAAAGAAGGATTGAGTAGATAATTCCTCTGGCTGCGTCAAGATCATCATTTTCCATTTATTATCTCTTTACTCCCCTATGTTCCCAACTCTGCCTTGACACATAGCGAATATCCAAGTTTGTAATCCCTACCCTCCCAGTCATTCAACTCCCCTGTGCAGAACCTTCATCTTCCCCGATCCCAATTGGCACGGTTTCAGGTCAAAGTGCCACTACTTTAACCAATAGGATATGAAAAAGATCATGCGGTCGAACAACCCAAGATGTTGAGATGATGTGTCAGGTGTAGTCCCAAGAGTAACTCCAGTAATGGTTATGTTATCCGTAATGAAAAGACCTTTTTTAAATTCGCCGCTCATAATAACAGTTTTACCAGCCGCAAGCCCTGCGGGAAAACCCCCGTTGACATAAACAAGGCTAATTGTAGAAGGACTGCCATCTCCCTGAACAAAAATAATCTGACCTGTCACATCCAGCACGGTGCCGCTAACCTGACTGCGTGGAAGAGAGAGCTTTGCCAGACTTTCATTTTGTTTCTTCTCGTCGTGATCCGTAAGAGCCGAACCCATTAGACTTTGTTGCTTGGACACCACATAAATGCCAAACAATACCGATACGATTGCAAGGACACATAAAGTGTTAAACTTGTAAATCCGATTAGAGTTCATTTATTGTACCTTTTTGAGAAAGCATTCCATCAATCTATGATACGGATGACAATAAGAAAGTCTTCGAAAAAGTTCTTAAATGCTTTCTTTTATTGATGGACTCTAAAAAAAACAAGATCACAATAACGATAACGGTGCGGCAATCTCGATGGTAAATGTCAATGGAACCAACTTGCTTGAATGCTGATTTGGACAAGACTGACAGGATTAAGACCTTTGAAGGGACCAACACCGATACCATGGAAATTCAAAGTTAACAAGAGATAGGTTTGTATTGGAAAACGTGAAGAAGCCTGATGAAATAGGGATTAATGGGATTGCCCGTTGCGAGAACCACGTCAAAATCAAGAACTCATCCAAGAGATGAATTAAGAGAGCCGATTTCCTTCAGGGAATCGGCTCTCTTAGGCGTGGGAAAGGGTCAAATCATACTAAGTCGCACATATCGATATGTATAGCGGGATATCGAATCGGCAGATTCGTTAGAGGTTACATTGTAGGCACTAAAAAGCTTTTCAAGCATCGTGATCTCCCAGTCCTGACCATCGCTTGCATTACTCATCCCAAAATCCGAAGGGGGATCTTTCTTCATCTCCTCCTTCATCTTTTCCAAGTGGGCATCTGACTCCGATTGGTTAGTGACTCCATCATTGTCTGGATCCACCTCTTTTTAACTCATTTCTGAACCATTATGTGCAAGGTATGAAGCGCTTAGTGTTTTTCTATAGGTACACCCGCATGCCGAAATGTCTGCTTGACGGACCATTCCCTTGGAGCAGACACTCCGGCGTGCAGGCCCGGACACGTTGTTTAATACTTATACCAGCCTGCTCCGGTTTTTCTCCCCAGTCTTCCTGCCCGAATCATCGACTTGAAGAGGGTAGGGGCAGACCACTTGCTCTCCTTGTTTAATTCTTTATAGAGATATTCTGTGACATGGAGGGTAATGTCCACCCCGGTTAGATCCATCAACTCGAATGGTCCCATAGGATAATTCAGCCCCAATTTGACCGCTTTATCGATGTCTTCGATGCTGGCCACCCCTTCCTCGAGCATCTTGATCGCCTCTACCATATGGGGAATCATCAAGCGGTTGACGATGAATCCAGGGGTATCCTTCTTCACCTCGACAGGTTCCTTTCCCATCTTCTTCGTCATCTCCATGACGGTGTGGATTGTTTCGTCATTCGTATGAACTCCCCGGATCACCTCGACCAATTTCATGATGGGGGCGGGGTTGAAAAAGTGCATCCCCGCCACCTTCTCGGGTCGTTTGGTGGACATAGCAATTTCTGTAATCGACATGGACGAAGTATTGGTGGTAAGGATGACGCCGGGTCGTGTCAATTCATCTAATTGTTTGAAGATACTTTTCTTTAACTCCAGATCTTCGAAAACCGCTTCAATCACGAAGTCCGCATCCTTCAAATCTTCCATTCGGGTCGTTCCTTTGATTCTGCCGAGAACCCCTTTCTTCTGTTCTTCAGTCATTTTTCCCTTTTCAACGCTTTTGGCAAGAAACTTTCCGATGGCTTTCAGACCGTTTTCAACGAAGCGGTCTTCGATATCTCTCATGACCACTTGGTATCCAGCCTGTGCCGCAACCTGAGCAATTCCGTTCCCCATGGAACCTGCACCCAACACGCCAATCATTATAATGTCCATATACACTCCTTCCCTGTGGTTTGTTTCTCTTTACCCCGTTAGAAAGCCCCGCTGCTTGCAGCGGGGATGAAAACTATCCCTTTTTCAGCGAACACGGGGTTTAATGCCCCGTGTGAGCCTTCCCGTTAGAAAGTAGAAGACTTTCTAACGGGGTTTACAGGGTTTAGTTAATTTTTTCACATAAATTATTATAATCTATTCGTGATGTCAATTGATTTTTTCTAACATTTCTGAGAAATTCAGAAATCTCCCTAAAAAATCCTTGACAAGTAAGGTGTGATTCAGGTTAAATCATTACCGTGTTCGTGACCGTGCCTGCACACCGACGCAAGCACTTCGGCGTGCGGGCACGGATACGATGAAATAAGGAGGAGGTATTTATGGCGACCCCCGTGACAGTCCCCATGGTAGGGAAGATTGTGTCGGTTTCAGTAAAAGTGGGAGATCAGGTAAAAGAAGATGATCAGGTGGCCGTATTGGAGGCCATGAAGATGGAAATGCCTCTGGTTGCTCCAGTGAGTGGGGTGGTGAAACAAATATGCGTCTCTGCAGGCCAGGAGGTGGAGGCGGAGGCGACCATTGCTGTGATTGAATAACAATCATTCAATTCACATTTCTCCAATTCTTTTTTTTGAAATTCGATTGACCCTCTTGTCGTGTCAAAACCCAGATCCGAAATTTTCAGACTTTTAAATAATTATATTCGGGCAAGAATCAAGCCTCCCTGCGATAGGCAGGAACACGGGCACGCAATTTTGAGAAGGTATGTGCCGAGATAAAGTTATCGCTATCGTCATTCCTGCCCATAGGGTTGCGTTGATATTAGACCCTTTTCTTCCTAATCGGGCAGAAATTCGTAGGCTTGTGCGTCTATTAGAAGGGTCCCCTTGATGACAATATTTGGTTTCTCACCCAATTGTCAGACCACGGCCATGGGCATTATGCCCCATCAAGATATTGAAAGAGCTCTCGAGGTCGCCCTGTCTCTGGATATTCCGTTTTGGCCCCAGCTTCCCAGGGTCAGTTTCTTCGAGGATATGTATGTCCAGGCTTTGGAAAATTTCCCTGGTGTGAGGATCGATCCTGTTCATCAAAAAATCAATTTCGACCTCTCCCGTTTTTATGAAGAGCTTCCTTCCTATTTTGAAAGGGCAGATGATCCTCAGACCTTTCGGTTGACCAAGGAGTTTTCCCTTGTGTACCATCGGTTTCTGGAAAGAGACCTTTCCCGATATTCTGCCATCCGGGGTCAGATGATCAGCCCAATCAGTTTGGGATTAAAGATCGTAGACGAGAACCAGAAATCGATCATCTACCACGATGAGGTCAGAGAAGTCCTATTCGATTTTATTCAAAAGAAAGTGAATCAACAATTCCGGGAATTGAGAGAGAAGAATCCCAATGCCTTTGTATGGGTGGATGATCCGGGATTGGCGCTCATCTTCAGCGCATTATCGGGGTATAACGAGTTCCAGGCGAAGAACGATTTGGATCGGTTTTTGAAAGGGTTAGAAGGGCCGAAAGGGGTTCATCTATGCGCCAAGCCGGATTGGGACTTTCTCCTCAAATCGAAAATGGAAATCCTTTCCTTCGATTCCTTCAATTGTGGAGCGGTGATCATCAACTACCTATCCCTGAAAGATTTTGTAGAGAGAGGAGGGATCATCTCTTGGGGAATCGTCCCGACTTATACCGAACTTTTAGAGCAGGAGACGATTGATTCTCTGCTGGAGAAGCTGGAGACTTTCTGGGAAGGCCTCTCCCGGAAAGGCGTGGATCGCAAAAGGCTGCTTCGCCAATCTCTTTTAGCGCCAGCCACCTGTAATCTGCTCAATCCGGATAAAGAGAAGACCGTGGAGAAGGCATTTGAAGTTTTAAAGGAGTTGTCGAGAAAGATTCGAAAGAAGTATGGCCTTGCTGTGGACGATGAACTATGAACGATGAACAATAAACCATGAACGATGAACCATGAACCTTTGTTCGTTGTTCATCGTTTAACGTTCATCGTACGATAACAGAGAAGGGGTGGACGATGAATCGAATCGGCATCATTGCTAAGAAGAATAAACCGGAGGCTGTTGCCATTGCCAGACACTTAGTGGAATGGCTGCGGCCGAAGAAGATCGAAGTCTATATTGAGGAGGAGATAGGGAAACTTCTCAGCCCAACTCTTTGGAAGCCTATCCAAAGGGAGGCGATCCCAACTGATGTGGGGATGATTATCGTCCTCGGAGGAGATGGAACGCTCCTCAGTGTGGCCCGCCAAGTATGGAATAAGAATATCCCTATTCTTGGCGTCAACTTGGGTGGACTTGGTTTCTTGACAGAGATTACCTTAGATGAATTGTACCCCGTCTTAGAGAAAGTCCTTCAAGATGACTTTAAAATCAATGAGAGAGACGTCCTGAATGCGGAGGTGATCCGAAGAGGGGAGCGGATTGCAGAATTTGTCGTGCTCAACGACGCAGTGATCAACAAAGGAGCTTTAGCGCGGATTATTGATCTTGAGACCACCATCAACGGCGAATATCTATCGACCTTCAGGTCTGACGGGTTGATCATATCGACGCCCACGGGTTCCACCGCCTACAATCTTTCCGCCGGGGGACCGATTGTTTTCCCATCGCTCCATACGATCATCATCACTCCCATTTGCCCTCATACATTAACCATCCGTCCTATTATCATCCCCGATCATGTGAGGATTCGCGCATTGCTCAAATCGAGAAACGAGGAAGTGACCCTCACCTTGGATGGCCAGCAAGGGTTCACCCTGGAATTTGAGGATGTGGTAGAGGTGAGAAAAGCGGAGGGGCGTATCCTTCTGATCAAATCGCCCTACCGGCGCTATTTTGAATTGCTGAGAGAAAAGCTGAAATGGGGGGAAAGATAAGAACGTGTCCGTGACTGCACACCGGAGTGTAGTGTTCCGCCTGCCTGCGCGAAGCCGCTCTCGCCTGCCAAAGAACTTGTTCGGCGAGCAGGTCGGCGAAGGCAGGGCACGCAGGCGTGACCGTGCCTGCGCGCTGTAGCGCTTCGGCGCGCAAGCGTGTCGCGTGTCCGGGGAAGCATTTTAAATAACGTGTCCGTGAAAGTGGAGACATTATGAAAAAAGTAGAAGATTTAGATGTATTTAAACTGTCGCATTCGTTGGCACTTGAAATTTTTGAAATCACAAAGTCATTCCCCGAAGAAGAAAAATTCGGACTTATATCTCAAATGAGGAGGGCGGCTTATTCCGTACCGATGAACCTAATGGAAGGAGCGCATCGCCTGAGTTCCAGGGAATATCGACAATTTGTTGGGATTGCTAGTGTAGTGAATCTAACGCTTCTTTACATTAATTTCCTAGGCCGTCATTCCCGCCCCGTATCAAGTACGGGGCAGGCTTAGTCAAGCCCGGAATGA
>CAZEKS010000017.1:0-13991 GCA_964512795.1 uncultured Syntrophaceae bacterium | reverse complement strand
CCGCTCACGATCATCCTGGTTTTTTTGGGAACAGCGATTGCCTCCTATGAAGGTTATTTCCATTTCGGTCATTTTCTTTTGGCCATGTTCGGTTCCATTCTGGTTCACATGACCGTCAATGTGATCAATGATTACCATGACTATGTGGATGGAATTGATCTGAACACTCAACGGACTCCATTCAGCGGAGGGAGTGGTGTGCTTCCTCTGGATCTTTTGAAACCCGGACAGGCCTTCTGGTTTGGAACCATCTGTCTGCTCATGGCTATGGTGATCGGGTTCTATTTCGTGATGGTCAAGGGCTGGCTTCTTTTCCCTCTTCTTCTGCTGGCAGGATTCGCTGCCTACTTTTACAATGTTTACCTTTCCAAATGGTTCATGGGCGAAATTTTTGCAGGCGTCGGCTTTGGCCCTTTACTCATCCTGGGCTCCTATTATGCGCAAACGGGAAGATATAGCTGGGAGACCCTGGTTGCATCCCTGGCACCAGGGATACTCACATCGAATCTCCTTTTTCTGAATGAGTTTCCGGATTGGGAGGCGGACCGGAAAGGAGGGAGAAGGCATTTTGTCATCTCCTTGGGGAAGAAGGATGCGAGTTATCTCTACGTGGTTTTGCTCACCGCCTCTTATCTCTGTATCCTTGCGGGAGTTATTACGAAGATGATGCCTGTGGTGACACTCATCGGTCTGGGAACAATCGGATTGGGGTGGAAAGCCGCAAAGGGAGCATTAAAATATTATGATAATACCGAAAAGTTGGTTCCGGTATTGGGAGCGAATGTGATGACGATCCTCGGGACACAGGCCCTTTTGGCGATAGGCTATGTGATTGCCATGCTTATATGAAAGACGATGAGGGGAATCATGAAAATCGAGCTCACAAGAGAAAAGGTTCATAATGAATTTGCAAAGAAGGTCGAGCTAATCAGCGGACAAAACTTATTTGCCTGCTACCAGTGTGGGAATTGTACTGCTGGATGCCCAGTTGCCTTTGCCATGGAGGTTGGCCCCCACGAAATCATTCGATATACACTGTTGGGTTTGGAAGAGGAGGCGCTTGGAGTCAACACCTTCTGGCTTTGCGCCTCCTGCCTTCAATGCACATCAAGGTGCCCTAAAGGAATTGATATTGCCAGGGTGATGGATGCGTTGAGGATGGTGGTGCTGAGGAAGAAAGAGAGAAAGGATCATATTCAGATACCTGAATTTCCAGAGGGATTTTTGGAAAAAGTTCCCCAGATTGCATTCATCAGCGGATTTAGAAAATTTCTATCGTAATGCCTCGAATAATTTTCCCTCCCCTGGCGGGAGGAAACGATTATTGCTGAGATTGAAATGGATTATCTTTATTTTCCAGGATGCACGCTTTATACCAAGGCGAAGAATTTTGATCAGACGGCCCGGGACTGTTCCCTTCTTCTTGGGTTTGAATTAAAAGAACTCAAAGATTGGACCTGTTGCGGAGCCACCTTTCCTTTGGCAACTGATAACATTATGGCCCTTCTCCCGCCGTCGCGAATTCTGGCGAGGGCGAGGGAAGAAGGAACCATCCTGACCACCCTCTGCGCCGTCTGCTTCAATGTGATCAAAAGAACGAACCGTTTGATTCAGGAGGATGGAGAGAAGAGGGATAAGATCAACAATTTTATTGAAAAGAATTATCAGGGAGATCTCCAAGTCCTCCACTACTTAGAGATTCTGAAACAAGAGATCGGGTTTTCTCAACTCAAGGAAAAAGTGAAGAAACCCTTGGCAGGGCTCAAAGCAGCCGCCTATTATGGATGTATGCTCCTCCGACCGTTTGAAGAGATGGGCTTTGACGATAAGGAGAAGCCCACTTTATTTGAGGATTTCTTAGAGGCATTGGGAGCCCAAGCTATTGAATTCCCTTACAAGATCGAATGCTGCGGATCCTTCCAATCGGTTGGCTCACCCGATATAGCGACGGAGTGTTCCTATAAAATCTTAATGTCTGCCGTTAAAAATGGAGCAGAGGCAATGGTCTCCACCTGCCCCATGTGCACATTCAATATCGATCATAAGCAGCTGGATATCAAACAAAAGTATTCGGATTTCAAATCAGTCCCTGTCTTTTATTTTACCCAGCTTCTTGGAATTGCCATGGGGCTTGATTACCGAACTCTGGGCTTTGAACTGAATGCGGTTGATCCTCTACCGCTCTTGAAGAATAGAGGTCTGATCTGAATGCAGGGGAACGGTTTCATAAAAAGAGCCATGGTGATTGGAGGAGGAATTGCTGGGATTACCGCCTCCATTGATCTTGGGAATGGAGGATATGAGGTGTTGCTGGTGGAGAAACTTCCTTCTATCGGTGGTCGGATGCTTCAGCTTTCTGAAACATTTCCCACTCTCGATTGTGCGCAGTGCACATTAACGCCCAAAACAGTGGAGACAGGCCAGCATCCTCGAATTAAATTAGTCACCTTTTCAGAAGTGGAGGAGGTTAAAGGAAAGGGAGGGGATTTCCTTGTAAAAATTCGGAGAAAAGCGTCTTATGTCGATTGGAATAAATGTAACGGGTGCGGCCTCTGTCAGGAAAAGTGTCCTTCTAAAAACCCTTCTGAATTTGAACGAGGGATGGGATTGGGAAAGGCCATCTATACGCTATCCCCTCAAGCCGTTCCGAATAAACCTGTGATCAACCCGGCCAACTGCCGTTACTTCAAAGAAGGAAAATGTAGGGTATGTGAGAAGGTCTGCCCCGTTGGGGCAATAGACTACGAGCAAAAGGACCGTTTTATAGAGGAAAGGGTTGGAGCCATCATTGCCGCCGTTGGATTCGATTTGATCCCCATCGACCGTTTTGGAGAATATGGATATGGCACCATCCCGGATGTAATCGATGGCCTTGCCTTTGAAAGACTTAATTCTGCATCCGGACCGACCACCGGTGAGATTCGGAGGCCTTCGGACGGGAAAATTCCCAAAGAAGTTGTTTTCATTCAATGCACGGGATCGAGAGATCCCGAACGTTACATGCCTTATTGCTCAAGGGTTTGCTGCATGTATACGGCCAAGCATGCCCGACTCTACAAACATAAGGTCCACGATGGGCAGGCCTATATTTTCTATATGGATATCCGCTCAACAGGAAAGGGATACGAAGAGTTCATCCAGCAAGGGATGGAGGAAGAGGGGATCCTCTATTTGAGAGGTAGAGTTTCACGGATCTTTAGAGATGGAGAAAAGGTCATTGTCTGGGGGGTGGACACCTTGACAGGGAAAAAAGTCGAGGTTTCTGCGGATATGGTAGTCCTGGCCACGGCAATCGTTTCCCAGAAGAATACAAAGGACCTTGCAGGCAAGCTGGGCATCAAGACCGATGAATATGGATTCTTAACAGAAGCCGAGAGAAAATTAAGGCCTGTCGAGACGGATGTGGAAGGAATCTATATTGCAGGGTGTGCGCAGGGCCCGAAAGATATTGCCGATGCAGTGGCCCATGCCAATGCGGCGGCAAGCAAAGTCCAATGGCTATTTGCAAAACACTCCTAATCCCTCCCCAACCCCCCTTTAGTAAAGGGGGGAGAGGGGGGATTTGTTGATTACTATTCATTATGAAGAAGCTCGGTGTTTTTATCTGTCATTGTGGACTTAATATTGCCGGGACCGTGGATGTCAAATCGGTTGCTGAAGAAATAGGAAAGGTAGAAAATGTCGTCCATAGCACCGATTACATCTACATGTGTTCTGACCCAGGGCAGCAGATCATCCGGGAGGCCATTCGCGAAAAAGGTTTGGATGGAGTGGTGGTTGCCTGTTGCTCACCCAGTATGCATGAGAACACCTTTCGTAAGGCGGTCAAATCTCAAGGGATGAATCCTTATCTCTGTGAGGTTGCGAATATTCGGGAACAGTGCAGTTGGGTCCATCAGAAGGAAAAGGAAGGGGCAACCCATAAGGCAGAAGAGATCATCAAAGCCACCCTTGAAAAGGTAAGAAAGAATGAAGTGTTGGAAGCCATTGCTGTGGCGATCAATCGAAGGGTGTTGGTGATCGGTGGTGGAATTGCTGGAATTACCGCTTCCCTCGATCTGGCCGAAGGAGGTTACGAAGTTATTCTTTTGGAGAGGGAAGCTGCACTGGGTGGTCACATGGCGCAATTGTCGAGGACTTTCCCAGATCTCGATCCTGCCTCCAGTGGTCTCCTATCAAAGGCATCAGAGGTGGAAAAGCATCCGAAGATCCATCTCCACTGTTATTCGGAATTAGAAGATGTGAAAGGTTATATAGGGAATTTCGACCTGGTCATTAGGAAAAAGGCAACTTCTGTGGATGGAGGAAAATGCACCGGATGTGGCCTCTGCATAGAAAACTGTCCTGTGGAATATATTTCAGAATTTGAGAGAGGGATGGGGATACGAAAGGCGATCGATACTCTCTATCCCGGAAGTGTTCCAAACAAGACGGTGATCAACCGTCAACATTGCCGATATTTCTTGGATGGGAGTTGTCATCGGTGCCAAGAAGTCTGTCCTGAAAAGGCCATCGATTATGAACAGGAAGATGAGAGGATTTCAGAAAAGGTAGGAGCCATTGTGGTCGCTACAGGATATGAACTCTATCCTAAAGAACAATTAGGGGAGTATGGATATGGTGAGATCCCGGATGTGATCGATGGACTTGGTTTTGAACGGATGCTTGCACCCAATGGTCCGACGAAAGGGAAGATCGTTCGACCCTCCGATGGGAAAGTGCCGAAGGAGATGGTCTTTATCCAGTGTGTCGCTTCAAGGGATCCAGACCGATACATGCCTTACTGCTCCAGAATTTGCTGTATGTACACGGCCAAGCATGCAAAAATTTATAAGGAACAGGTTCCAGACGGGCAGCCGTACATCTTTTATATGGATATCCGCTCAGACTGCAAAGGATATGAGGAGTTCCTTCAAAAGACCATTGAGGAGAAGGGGCTTCTCTATCTTAGAGGCCGTGTCTCCAGGGTTTTTCAGGACGATGGAAAAGTCAGGGTATTAGGAGTGGATACCTTAACAGGGAAAATGGTTGAAGTGGCAGCGGATATGGTTGTCCTGGCAACGGCTCTTGTTCCGAGCCACGGAGTGAAAGATCTGGCAGCCAAACTGAGAGCCACCGTGGATCGGCATGGCTTTTTGACAGAGGCCCATATTAAACTTTACCCAGTAGAGAGCCCAACAAAGGGAATTTATCTTGCTGGTTGTGGTCAGAGTCCTAAAGATATTTCAGATACTGTATCTCAGGCTTCGGCCACAGCCAGTAAGATTCAAGCATTGCTTTCCACGGATAAACTTCTTCAAGACCCTTTAATCGCTTTTGTCGACGAGGAAATTTGCAGTGGATGTGGGATCTGTGTTGAAATCTGTCCCTATGAAGCAAGGGAGATGGATCCTCATCGGGGGATTTCAATCGTTCACAGCGCCCTCTGTCAGGGATGCGGGGCCTGCATTGCTTCTTGTCCCAATTTTGCATGTGAGTTACGAAATAGCGCTTCTAACCAGATATTAAAAATGGTAGATACATTTGTTGCATAGTGTTGAACCCTAAGCCCCTGTCCGTGGTGGGCAGGCTTAGTATCTTTTATAATTAGAGAGGAGAAGAAATTGGAGACCATGACCAACGGGGGGAAATTCGATTCATCTTTCTTGAAAGAAGCCGAAAAGAAAAGCGGGGAAAACCTCAGTCTCTGTTACCAATGCCTTAAATGTACAGCGGGATGCCCCACTGCACCCTACATGGATATCCGACCCAACAATATCATTCGGATGATCCAGATGGGGATGAAAAGAGAAGTTCTGGGAAGCAGTGCTATCTGGTTTTGCGTTTACTGTCAGACTTGTGGGACCCGTTGTCCGAATGAGATCCACATCGGGGTCCTCATGGATGCCTTAAGAGAGATGGCCATGGAGGAGGGGATTGCGGCAAAAGAGAAGAATATCCATCTCTTCCATGAGGCTTTTATCCAGAGCGTCCGGAGAGGGGGAAGAGCCCATGAGGTAACCATGTTGATGGACTACATGCTCCGGAGCAGAGACTTAATGACCGGTTCACTTTTTCCTGGCGTGAAGCTCTTTTTGAAGGGGAAATTTCCTTTGCTTCCCAGCTTCGTCAAGGGGAGAGGGGAGATCAAAAGGATTTTTGAGAAATGCACAAAAGAAAAATGAATGAAGCAATGTCAAATGTCAAAGCTCAAAGTTCAAATGAAATCCAAACTTCAAATGTCCAAGAAAGATTTTTTGGCATTTAGTCATTTGGCATTGATTTGACATTTGAACTTTGACATTTGGAATTATGCGGGGGCTTTATATGAAATTCTCTTACTTTCCGGGTTGTACGGATCACTCTTCATCTTTAGAATACGGGTTATCGACCCATGAGGTTTTTAAGACCCTGGGGGTGGAGTTGGTAGAGATCGAGGATTGGAACTGTTGCGGAGCTGCGGCGACCCATAGTCTCAATCGTCTCCTTTCTCTCTGCCTCCCAGCCAGGAATATCTCCAAGGCGCAGTCTGCGCAGGCAGGGCCTCTGGTCGTTCCCTGTGCCGGGTGTTTCAGCTATCTGAAAAGGACCGAGAATGTCCTTAAAAATGACGAAGCGGGGCGAAAGGAGATTGAAGAGATCGTTGGATTCACCTACCAGCCCTCTCTTGAGATTTTAGCTTTAATGGATGTCATTCTGAACCGAATTGGCTTGGAGAAAGTTCGAGAAAAGGTGAAGAACCCTTTAAAGGGGTTGAAGGTTGCCTGTTATTATGGATGCGCTCTGGTTCGGCATCCTAAAATTACTCAGTTGGATGATCCGGAGAATCCTCAATATCTGGACCGGTTGATGAAGAGTCTCGGCGCTGAGCCGGTTGAATGGTCTTATAAAGTTGATTGTTGCGGCGCAGACTTGGCGATGACTTATGGCAAGGTGGTTAAAAAGATGGTGGGAAAGATTGTCTCGATGGCAAAGGAAGCGGGGGCTCAATGCATCACCACATCTTGCGGCCTTTGCCAGATGAACCTGGAGATGAGACAGGACATTGGTCTTCCCATTTTTTACTTTACGGAATTGATGGGAGTTGCCTTTGATGTTGAAAAGAGAGAGAACTGGTGGAAGAGACATTTGATCTCCCCAAAGGGATTATTGAAGTCATCGGGACTGGCATAGAGGAGGCAATGTCAAATTTCAAAGTTCAAATGAAAAATGACAAGACATTGTTTGACATTTAGATTTCTCTTCACCCTCCCCGTTCGGCTGAGCTCACGACGAATCCCTCGCCCCGTTGGGGAGAGGGAGGGGGTGAGGGGGTAAGAGGATAACAATGGCACAGGAAAAGATGAGAGGGGATAAAGGGTCAGCATTGGTGGTGGGTGCGGGCATTGCCGGAATGCAATCTGCGCTTCTGTTAGCAGAGATGGGAACAAAGGTTTTCCTCTTAGAACAGGGACCAGCGATTGGGGGTTATTTCCCGTTGTTGGATAAGACCTTTCCCACCAACTCCTGTGGAGTCTGTTTCATGAGCCCCACTCCCCCTGCCTTCTGCCCTATTTATGAATGTCATCTTCATGACAATATTGAATTGTTACCCTATTCGGAAGTGGTGAAGGTTGAGGGAAAAGAGGGAGATTTTAATGTCTCTGTTGTTCGAAAACCTCGAATGGTCGATCCTAAGCGTTGCACCCTTTGCGAGGCCTGTATAAAGGTTTGCCCCGTGGAAGTGGAAAGAGAATTTGGCGGAGGTCTGGAGAAACGAAAGGCGATCTATCTTCCCTTTCCTCAGGCGATCCCTCACAGCTTAGTGATCGATCCAAAAACCTGTACCCGATGCGGAGAATGTGTGAAGGTCTGCAGTCCAGGGGCCATCGATCTCGATATGAAAGAAGAGCAAGAAAAAATTGAGGTCGGAGCCATTGTCCTGGGATTTGGGTTTGAACCCTTCGTCGCCCAGAGAAAAGGGGAATATGGGTTTGGCCGATATGAGAACGTGCTGACGAGCATTCAGTTCGAGAGATTGCTCTCCACATCGAGTCCAACACTGGGGTTGCCCATCCGGGTCTCCGATGGGAAAAAGATGGAGAAGGTTGCCTTTATCCAGTGCGTGGGATCAAGGGATCCTTCCTGTGGTCAGAATCACTGTTCCACCATTTGCTGCATGTATGCCACCAAACAGGCCATGATTGCAAAAGATAGATCCCCCGGTCTTGGAGTAACCTTTTACTATATGGACATTCGACCCATGGGGAAGGATTACGAGCGATATTATGAGAGGGCAAAGACCAATTATGGGATTGAATATATCCGGAGCGCCATCTCTTCGATTAAGGAAGTTCAGCAGACGAAAAACCTTCTCATTACTTATGTGAAAGAAGACGGGACTTTTGAGGAGAGGGAGTTCGATGCGGTCGTGCTTTCTGTTGGTTTCACCCCACCACAGAGCATAAAGGATCTGGCAGGAAGAATGGGCCTACAATTGAATGAACAGGGATTTTGTCAGACGGACGAATTTAGTCCGGCCCAAACCTCAGTAAAAGGAATTTTTGTTGGAGGGGCATTTCGGGGGCCCAGAGACATTCCGGAGACAGTTGTAGAGGGCTCGAGCGCTGCAGCAGCGGCTGCATCCTTTCTCGTCCCTAATCGACTTCTTCAACTTCCTAAAGAGTATCCCATGGAAGGTGCTTTGGGGGATGAAATTCCCAAGGTAGGGGTTTTTCTCTGCCATTGTGGAGAAGCGTTGAAGAAGAGCCTATCCATCTCTGACCTTGTCAACGGAACAAAGCAGTTGAGAGAGGTCGTCCACGTTGAGGAGATGGGTTTGGCTTGCCTTCCAGAGGATTTAGATCTCATCAAGAAGAGAATCGGGGAACAGGGTCTCAACCGGATCGTCATTGCGGGTTGTTCCCATCGGGAGATTCGGGGAGCCATGGAAGAGATGGCGAAAGGGATGGGTTTTAATCCCTACCTCATCGAATACGCCAACATCCGGGAGCAGTGCGCCTTCGTTCATGAAGATTATCCAAAATTAGCGACAGAAAAAGCGATGGCTCTGATTCGAATGGCGACCGAGAGAGCAAGGCGAGCTCAACCTATTCGAAAAGGGAAGCAGAAAATTGATAAGAAGGGATTGGTAGTAGGGGGAGGCCTCGCCGGTATGACGGCATCCCTGCAGCTGACCCAACAGGGATACGAGGTTTATTTAATCGAGAAAGAAAAAGAGCTGGGGGGGAACTTAAGAGAGTCCTTCTATACGTTGAAGGGATCGAATTCCCAAGACCTTTTAAATAAAATTGTCAAGCAAGTGGAAAGCAATGATTCCATCCATCTTTATTCCGAGGCAGAGGTTCTCGGATTTGAAAAGAAGAATGGGCATTATCAAACAAAAATTCGCCATCAGAATGAAGAGAAGGTCTTTGACCACGGGGCATTGATCCTTGCCACCGGAGGAAAGGAGATTACTCCCAAAGGATACCTCTATGGAGAAGACTCACGAGTGCTCACGCAGAGACAATTAGAGAAGATGATCCATTTAAACGATAAAGGATTGAAAGATATTCATTCAATGGTGATGATTCAGTGCGTAGGCTCCAGGGATGAGGAACATCCCTATTGCAGTCGTGTCTGCTGCAGCCATGCAGTGAAGAATGCCCTGAAGTTGAAGGAAAAAGACCCAGGCATGAATATCTATGTGCTCTATCGAGACGTGAGGACCTATGGATTTTATGAAACTTATTACCACGAAGCAAGAGGGAAGGGTATAATCTTCATGCGATATGACTTGGAGAATAAGCCGAAGGTGGCTCTTCAAGAGGGAATTCTTCAAGTTTCCCTATTCGATCCTGCAATGAATAGTCCTATCGTCCTTTCAACAAACCGTGTCGTCCTCAGCACTGGAATTGAACCGAACGACCATCAGGAGTTGGCGAGGATCTTCGATGTGGAGCTCAATCCGGATGGTTTTTTCATGGAGGCCAATCCCAAATCCGCTCCCCTTGATTCCGTGGACCGTGGAAAATTCTTTTGCGGGCTGTGCCATTCGCCAAATTTTATTGAGGATGCCATTTCTCAAGGGAATGCGGCGGCCGCCAGGGCAGGGGCGCTTTTATCCAAAGAAGCAGTGGAGGAAAAAGCCTATCAGGCCTATGTGGTCAAAAGGCTCTGCTGTGGATGCGGTCTCTGTGTCACAGTGTGCCCTTATGGGGCAAGGGTCCTGAATGAAGAGGAAGGCAAAGCTGAAGTGATCGGGTCGCTCTGTCAGGGTTGTGGTTCCTGCGTCATCGCTTGTCGGAATGCAGCTTCTCAGCAGAGGAACTTTGAGAAAGAATTGAATCTGGCCGCCCTTGATGCGGCCATCGACTAGGAGCAACTACACGCATAGAGCATGGCGCATAGCGTCAAGAATTTGGAAATATTTTTATCAAGAGGTCAATTTTTTGGGAATGTATGGATTATATCGCTTTGCGCTAAGCGCTTTGCGAGCCTGTGAGTGAGGAGGTTAAAGAGATGGCCGAATTTGAACCGAGGATTGTCGCTTTTTTATGCCATTGGTGCACCTATACCGGAGCAGATCTCGCCGGGACCACCCGACAACAATATCCTCCCAATATCCGCGTTATCCATTTGATGTGCTCGGGAGCGGTCGACTCCATTTATGTGCTAAAAGCCCTGATTGATGGGGCGGATGGTGTGTTGATCGGAGGTTGCCATCCGGGAGACTGTCATTATCAAACAGGGAATTATAAGGCTCGAAGAAGATTAGCCATTCTAAAAGGCATCCTTCAACAAATGGGTTATACAGAGGATCGTATCTGGCTCAAATGGATCAGTGCCAGTGAAGGAAAACTTTTCGCAGACACCGTGACGAAAATGGTTGAGGAATTAAAGAAGATAGGCCCAAATCCAATGAAACAACTTTGGAACGCATAAGACCCCTCTTTTCCCTCCCCCTTTGATGGGGGAGGGCGAGGGTGGGGGTGGACATGGAGCGATTACCCCCCACCTTAATCATCCCCCACAAGGGGGGAGGAGATTTTGAGAGTAATTTGATCATAGGAAAGGAGAATGACCTAACATGTCGAAGAAAGCAGCGGTTAAAGTGATAGAGGGAAAAACAGAGGAAGCGATCGTTGGCTTTCTGAAATCTCTTTTAGAAAAGGGAGTTGTGGAAGCAATCATGATTCCCAAAGCGCTCCCTTCGAAGGATGGATTTGTGCAAACGCTCATCCGAAATCCAGAAATGTTGAATGGAGTATGTGTCCTTTCACCCACCATGCCGGTCCAATCCGCGAGAGTGGTCTCCAATCTCACTGTTAAAAATCTGGAGAAGAAAGTTGCCGCCGTATTAAAAGCCTGTGAGATACGGGCCGCCGTCGAGTTGGCAAAATTTCTCCAGGTCAAGCTGGATCACCTGTACCTCATTGGCATCGATTGTCCTGGGACCTTTGAAGTGCCCGATTACGCAAAAATGGCGCTAGAGGGAAAAGGAGGGGCGTCACTGACGAAAGCGTTGCTCAAAGGCATGGAGAAGGGTGAGATTTCCCCACCCTCTGGATATGCTTTCAGGACGGCTTGCCAGATGTGTGAATATCCTGTCGTAGACTCGACTCTGCGAGTTCCTCAAGCGGATATTATTCTTAGACTGTATGGCTTTCAGACAGATCAGGAGATCGGCGTTGAAATCGGGGATAAATTGGAAAAGGAGATCGAAGAAAAGGGTGTGCTTTCTTTTTCAGAAAATGAACCGGCATCAAGGAGTGATGTAGTCAACAAAGTCGTCGCTGAGAGGACGAAGAAGCGGGATGCCCTTTTTCAAGAGTTCAAAGGTATCGTCAAGGATCTTCCAGCCTTTTTGGACCGTTTTTCCGCCTGTGTTCGATGCCACAATTGCATGGTGGCTTGCCCGATCTGTTACTGTAAAGAGTGCGTTTTCAGGACAGCGGTCTTCGAGCATGATGGAGACCAATTCCTGAGGTGGGCGGATCGAAAGGGTGAAATTCGCATGCCAACCGACACGCTCATATTCCATTTGATCCGGATGTCTCACATGGTGACCTCTTGTATTGGGTGCGGGCTTTGTGACAGCGCCTGCCCGAGCGGATTGCCCGTAGCCACCCTGTTTCGGAGCGTTGGAGATAGGATACAGAAAATGTTCCAGTATTTTCCGGGAAGAGATATAGCAGAAGTGCCTCCTGTGGCCGCTTTTAAAGAAGACGAATTGAAGATCGAATCAGGAGCCCTTTAATTAACCCCTCCACAAACTTCCCTCTCCCCCGGGGGGAGAGGGTTAGGGTGAGGGGGAGGTGAGGGGGATCTGGGAGGAGAAAAATGTAGTAGCGTCGGCATTTACTGCCGACCTTAAAGAGGAGATCGATGGAAGCTGAGAAAAAGAATGAGGATCTGGTTCCCATTTTTATCATGGGGAAACGATACGAGGTTCCTCCCTCGATTACCATTCAAAAAGCATTGGAGTACGCCGGATACCAATTGATTCGGGGCTGTGGTTGCCGGGGAGGGATATGCGGAGCCTGTGGAACGGTTTACCGATTTCCGGAAAGTTATAAGATTGAGGTGGGCTTGGCCTGTCAGACCGTTGTTCAACCCAACATGTATCTGACACAGATTCCTTTCTTCCCGGCTACCAAGAGTATCTATGACATCGAGAAGATAAAGCCTACCATCGACACGTTGGTCAAGGCTTATCCTGAGTTGTTACGATGCCTGCAATGTAATACCTGCACCAAATCCTGTCCTATGGATATAGAGGTCATGGACTATATGGCCGCCGCCATGAGAGGGGATGTAACACGGTTGGCAGAGCTTTCTTTTGACTGTGTGATGTGCGGCCTTTGCACATCCCGATGTCCGGCGGAGATCTGCCAATATAATATTGCGATTTTAGGAAGGCGGCTCTATGGTAAGTACATTGCTCCCAAAGCCGAACATCTTACTTCAATGGTTAAGGAAATTGAGAAGGGAAAGTATGAACAGATGCTCAGGGGGTTGATGGATACCAATGAGGATGAATTGAAAAATCTTTATAACCAGAGGGAGATCGAGCCGGAACAGGCTGACGAGGATTGGGTCCCAAAGGACACAGCTTACCTTTAAACACAAAACGCCCCTCACCCTTCCCCTCTCCCCTTGGGGGAGAGGGATGGGGTGAGGGGGCACGCTATGCTCTCTGCTCTAAGCGAGAAAGTGTTAGAGGGTTTTATGGCATACACAAGAGAATTGAAAGAGTTAATGAAGAGGGTGGAGGGAACGCGCCTCGCCAGAATTGAAAAGAAGAGGAGAGGGGAAGAATTTCCCTTGCTTTCTCTCAAAGAAAGGCAGGAGCGGCTGGAGAAGTACCATCCTGATTTCAAAGAGGGTTCGAGGAAGGAAATTCGTGTGGGACCCAATAAAGGTTATGCCATCTCGCCGGAGATCGTGAATCTTCTTGAAGCTAAGAGCCGTGTCAACCCTGATGTCATTGATTTGAATAAAGTGGCTTATGAAACGGATGTCCTCATCCTCGGCGGAGGGGGTGCGGGAACTGCAGCGGCTTTAGCAGCTCAGGAAAATGGGGCCAGGGTATTGATTGCCACTAAATTGAGGCACGGAGACGCCAATACAATGATGGCAGAGGGCGGTATTCAAGCAGCCACCAAAGGTACGAAGGACTCTCCTTATTACCATTACCTCGATGTCTTGGGAGGAGGCCATTTTAGAAATGTTCCGGAGCTTGCCTATACTCTCGTGACGGAGGCCCCGAAGGTTCTCGCCTGGTTGGAAAGCCTTGGTTGCCTGTTAACAAAATTTCCGGAGGGACAACTTAGATCACTTCATGGTGGTGGAACGTGTCGGAAGCGGATGCATTATGCGGCGGATATCACAGGCGCTGAGATCATGAGAACCCTGAGAGATGAAGCAAGGAACCGGGCTGGGGATATTAAAGTGCTTGAATTTTCTCCCGCTATAGAGCTGATCTTGAATGAACATGGCCATTGTGCAGGTGCGGTTCTTTATAATCT
>CAZEKS010000016.1:0-14245 GCA_964512795.1 uncultured Syntrophaceae bacterium | reverse complement strand
GGGTCTATATCGATGAGGAGAATCGTCATATGGAAGTGGTCGTAGCAGACGACCAACTCTCCCTTTCTATAGGGAAGAAAGGCCAGAATGTCCGATTGGCCTCTAAGTTGACCGGTTGGAAAATCGATATTAAGAGCGAATCCAGAATGGAAAAGATCTCTAGTGAAATTTTAGAAAAATTCAAGGACCTCCCTAATATCGGAGATGTGGCGAGCCGTATCCTTTATAACGAAGGTTTCCGATCGATCAAGGAGGTGGCTGAAGTCGACCCAGAAGAACTGGCAAAGGTTTTAGAGATTGAGAGAGAAAAGGCTATCGAGATTATCGAAAGGGCGGTTAAGATATCCCAAGGGGAAGAAGGAACAGGGGTGAGCCAGGTCACTCTTCCAACGGCGGGGGATCCTGCCCTCGATCCGGTAGACCGGATGGAGGGGGTGGGAGAGAAGACAGCCCAACTATTAAAAGAGAATGGTTTCAAAACCATTCACGATATTTTGGAAACAAATATCGAGAAACTTTCTGCCATTCCAGGGATCGGGATTAAGAAGGCTGAAAAATTGATTCAATCCGCAAAACATTATATCGAAGGGAAGAGGGCGTGAGCAAGAGGGGACATATTCCCATTCGTACGTGCATCGGATGCCGAAAGAAAAGGAAGAAAGAAGAAATGATTTGGTTGGCCCAAACTCCCGAAGGAGTAGTGGTGGTTCACCCCGTTAGAAATTCAAGCAGGACATCAAACCCCGCCGGAACTGTTCTGGGATCTAATCCTGCCACAGGCGGGACTGCAGGGCAGAGGGGCATCGTTTCTAACGGGGTGAATGGGAGGAAGCCTCATCAGGGGCGAGGGCTTTATCTCTGTCCAGATTTTGGGTGTTTAAACGTGGCGAAGAAAAAGAACAGAGGAGTTGGGTTCTTGGAAACGATGGATTTCCGATATCCTAACGGCAAAAGGTTTTTTTGACAGAGGAGGGTGGGAATGACGAAAAGTAAAGTCCTCGATCTTGCACGGGAAGTTGGGATGGAGGACGATAAACTCCTTCTGAAATTGAAACGGATGGGGGTAAAGGTAAAAGACAAGAAACTTACAGAACCTGAAAAAAAGGTATCTTCATCTGATGAGAAGATCATTGAAAGGGATGCTGAGAAAGAAATCGTTGAGAAGCGGGTCAAAGCCACGGTGATTAGAAGAAGAGTAAGAACCATTGAAGTTAAGGTGGAGCCCCCCACGCCTCCATTAGCTGTTGCCGAGCCCGAGACTATAAAGGGGCAGATTCCAAAGGGTAAGGCAGGAGAAGAAAAGGCAGCAGAGAGAAAAGAATTAAAAGAGGCGGAGAAACCTCCTGTCAAACCAACGGGAGGAAAGAAGCAAAAGGAAAGACCCGAAGCGCCTACGGTATCCGCTGAGGCAAAGGCTGAAGAAAAAAAGGTGATGCCTCCCAGACCCGTCGAGGCAGCGCATCCCCAGCTATCCCCTCAAGAGGCAAAAGAGGCCCCCAAGGGCAAGAAGGACGTTGAGAGACCAAAGCCGAAGGAAACCCCTCTCAAAACAGTGGAGGCGAAGCTGTTAGAAAAAGAAGAATTATTGGAAAAAGAAAGATTAGGGCCTTATGCAAAGAAAAAGGGTTTTGTAAAAAAGAGAAAGAGGATTGAGGAAAGAATGTTGGGGGAGGAGGAGGTCGAAGGAGAGAAATTTGAGGGAAAAGAGCCAGAGGTCAGCTTCAGATCCTTCCGGCCGATGAAGAAGAAGGTGGTATTAAAGACGCCGAAGAAGACAGAGGTGACTGTCCCCAAACCCATTAAAAGAATCATTCGAATCGCTGAAGTCATCGCTGTCGGAGATCTTGCTAAAAGAATGGGTGTCAAGGGTGGGGAATTGATTAAGAAACTAATGGAGATGGGTGTGCTGGTGAATATTAACCAGCTCATTGATGCGGATGTCGCCTCTCTCGTGGCCACCGAGTTTGGCTATGAGGTGGAGAAAACCTCCTTAGAGCGTCAGGACCTACTGGAAAGAAAAGAAGATCTCGCCGAACAGTTGAAACCCCGATCACCCGTCGTCACGATCATGGGTCATGTGGACCATGGGAAGACCATGCTTTTGGATTCAATAAGAAAAACGAATGTGATGGGAGGGGAAGCCGGAGGCATCACTCAACACATCGGGGCCTATGATGTTGAGTTAGAGAATGGACATGTGGTCTTTATTGACACTCCCGGCCATGAAGCCTTTACTGCCATGCGGGCAAGGGGGGCTCAGGTGACGGACGTGGTTGTTTTGGTGGTTGCCGCGGATGATGGAATGATGCCACAGACCAAGGAAGCCATCGATCATGCACGAGCGGCCAAAGTTCCAATTGTGGTGGCTATCAATAAGATTGACAAACCGGCTGCGAACCCAGAAAAGGTGAAGAAAGACCTTTCGGAATATGAGCTGGTCCCGGAACAATGGGGAGGAAATACCCTTTTTGCAGAGGTTTCCGCCAAGCAAAAGACAGGGATTAAAGAGTTACTCGATATCATCCTCCTTCAGGCAGAGATTTTAGAATTGAAGGCCAATCCGGATAAACCCGCCCGGGGGGTCATTATCGAAGCAAAACTGGACAAAGGGAGAGGTCCGGTGGCTACCCTCCTGGTGCAAGAAGGAAGGTTGAAAACAGGAGATGCCTTCCTCGCCGGTTCCCACTATGGCAGGGTCAGGGCCATGCTGAACGATAAGGGGCAGAAGATCGAAGAAGCGGGTCCCTCTACTCCTGTGGAGGTGGTGGGGTTCACCGATATTCCCGAGGCAGGAGAGACGTTCATTGTTGTTTCAGAAGAAAAGATGGCCAAACAGATCAGTCTCTATCGTCAAGAAAAGATACGTGAAAAAGAGCTTTCAAAATTAAGCAAAGTTTCCTTAGAAGAACTCTATGATAAAATTAAGAAGGGGGAAGTCAAGGAACTGAATGTTATTATTAAGGCGGATGTCCAGGGTTCTATCGAAGCAGTGAGAGAGGCATTGAAAAAACTTTCTACAGAAGCGGTGAAGGTCAATATCCTTCACGATGCGGTCGGCGGGATTACAGAGACAGACGTGAATTTAGCCTTGGCCTCCAATGCGATCATTATTGGCTTTAATGTGAGGCCGGGTCCGAAAGCCCAGTCCTTATCAGAGGAGGAACATGTCGATATCCGGACTTATTCCGTCATCTATGATGCGATCACCGATATTAAGAATGCCTTGGAAGGATTACTGGAACCTACTTACAAGGAACACATCTTAGGCAGGGCACAGGTGATACAGGTTTTTAACATCCGCAAAGTGGGTGCCGTGGCAGGCAGTCTTGTGATCGATGGGAAAGTCGTCAAGGGATCTCATGCGAGATTGCTGCGAGACAATGTCGTCGTCTACGATGGCCGGATTGCTTCACTCAGGCGATTCAAAGACGATATGAAGGATTGTAGCCAAGGGCTCGAGTGCGGTATCGGCATTGAGAATTTTAATGATATTAAACTTGGGGATGTCATTGAGTCTTATGAGGTGGAAGAAGTTCAAGCTCGGTTAACCTGAGCTCCCGTCAGGTTTCTCCTCAAGGAGGCGCAGTTCTTTGAGAAGAGAAGGGGAGAAGGAGATGGTGATCGGGATTTGCCAACTCGACCTTCGGATTCCGGAAAATCATTCTTTAAAAGGAAAGCGACATGTGCTCCGGAAATTGATCGATCGGGTAAGACATCGGTTTAACGTTGCCATTTCAGAAGTCGGGGATAATGATCTTTGGCAACGGGCACAGATTGGCTTCTGCACGGTCGGGAATGATCGACGACATATTAATTCGAGTTTGGATAAAGTGGTCTACTTTATTGAGCAGATGAACCTTGTCGAGATGGTGCGTACAGAAATTGAAATCATCACGGTATAGGTTTTTTAAAGGGTCAGATGGAAGGGAAACGCTCCGAGAAAGTGGCGGATTTAATCCAAAAAGAAATCTCTCAAATGCTGGTGAAGTCGATCAAAGATCCTCGTATCGGTTTTGTCACCATCACCAGGGTGACTGTTTCTGAAGATTGTCGGTTTGCAAAAGTCTATTTTAGTGTGGCAGGGACCCCGGCAGAGAGGGAGAGTTCCACGAAGGGTCTGGACAGCGCTAAAGGATATGTTAGAAAAGAATTGGGCCGTCGGGTCCGACTGAGATATACCCCTGAGATTATGTTTCAATTCGATCCTTCCATTGAGTATGCCATTCATATGGAAGAGTTAATCCAAAGCCTCCATCAGGAAAAGGAGCCCCATGGAGAAGAAGAAGGGGATTGACGGTCTCCTCATCGTGGATAAACCTGAGGGGATCACCTCCCTCGATGTGGTCAGAGAGATCAAACATCGA
Source organism: uncultured Syntrophaceae bacterium (assembly GCA_964512795.1). GTDB lineage: Bacteria > Desulfobacterota > BSN033 > BSN033 > UBA1163 > UBA1163. Next base: position 9,881 of record CAZEKS010000016.1, on the reverse strand, counting down.
TTGGGTGTGAAAAAAGCGGGCCATATCGGAACCCTTGATCCGTTTGCGACAGGCGTTTTGCCTGTCGTCATCAACGAGGGAACGAAATTGGTTCCATTCTTGAGGGAAAGCCCTAAAGAGTATGAAGTCACCCTCAAGTTAGGGGAAGAGACCACCACAGACGATAGGACCGGCCAGGTCGTCATGAAACAACCATGGGAAGGAATCCAACGGGAAAAAATTGAAGCTTTCCTGCGGACCTTCTTAGGGAAAATTCATCAAACCCCTCCCATGTTTTCGGCCATTAAAATGCAAGGAAAACCTCTATATCGATTAGCCAGAAAAGGGATCGAAGTCGAACGAAAAGAAAGAGAAATAGAAATTTACAAGATCCAAATGGAGGGGATGGAACTTCCCCTTGTTCGTTTCAACGTCTCTTGCTCGAAAGGAACCTACATCCGTACTCTCGGAAGAGATTTGGGAAGAAAGATAGGTTGTGGGGCTCATCTTCTTTGTTTGAGAAGGACCCGGAGCGGTCCTTTCACGCTCGAGCAAGCGATTTCCTGGAAAGAGTTGAGGAATCTTTCTATGCCCGATGCTCTTTCCCCTTGGTTGATTTCTTTGAGTGCGGCGTTGCCCAGTTTGCCCGAGGTGATCGGGGACGAACGACTGGTGAAGAAGGTGCGTTTTGGAAAAGAGATGGTAGCTCAAGATCTTTGTCCACAGACCCTTCCAGCCTTCGAAAAAGGGGAATGGCTCAAGATGTCCTCTCCTCGGGAAGGGTTGGTGGCCATTTTGAAATCAGAAGTAAAGGGGGCAGATATTCCATGGTTAAATCCAGAAACAGTGGCCCTGCGCCCGTTAAGGGTATTTCAACCCTCACCCCCTCCCTCTCCCCAGAGGGAGAGATAAAGGGTGAAGGAGAAAATTACGTTTAATTTAAAAGGAGGATTGCATGACGCTCGTTCAGGAAAAGAAGAAAGAGATCATCGAACAATTTAAGAGTCACGAACGGGATACAGGCTCCCCGGAAGTTCAAATCGCTCTTCTCAGCGAAAGAATCCGATATCTGACTGAACACTTTAAGGCACACCAACGAGACCATCACTCTCGCAGGGGTCTTCTCAAGTTGGTGGGGCAGCGGAGGAGACTCCTCAACTATCTTAAAGAAAACAAAGTAGACCGATATCGAATGGTCATCGATAAGCTTGGTCTTAGGAAGTAATGTCAACATCTTTCAAATAAGAAGGAGAAAAGAGATTCGTATGGATCAGAAGCTACAGATCGATTTTGGAGGAAGGCCTTTTTCTATTGAAACCGGAAAGGTGGCGAAACAGGCAAATGGTTCGGTCATGGTACAGTACGGAGAGACGGTGGTCCTGGTGACAGCAGTGACCTCCGAAAAGAAGCGAGAAGGCCTCGATTTCATTCCCCTCACCGTCAATTACTTAGAAATGACTTACGCTGCGGGGAGAATCCCAGGAGGTTTTTTTAAGAGGGAAGGGAGGCCCAGTGATCGGGAAACCCTGATCTCCCGCTTTATTGATCGACCCCTGAGGCCCCTTTTTCCGAAGGGGTTCCAAAATGAAATCCAGATCATCGCCACCGTCCTTTCTGCCGACCAGGATAATGATCCTTCCATCTTAGGAATGATCGGAGCCTCCAGCGCTCTTTCTATCTCCGATATCCCCTTCGATGGTCCCATTGCAGGAGCGAAAGTGGGTCGGATTGACGGAGAGTTCGTTCTCAACCCCACGCATGAAGTATTAGAACTAAGCGATATCGATCTCTTTGTGGCAGGGAGCGAGGAGGCCATCATTATGGTCGAAGGAAGCGCCAAGGAGGTCAAGGAGGAGGAGATTTTGGAGGCTATTTTATTCGGCCATCAATCCCTGAAAACGGTGATTGCTCTTCAAAAAAAGATGAAATCGGCCTTGGGAGTTACCCCTCGGGAGTTTGAACTCCAAAAACCAGAAGAGTCTCTTTACGAAAAAGTGAGCGCCATCGCTCAAGAAAAACTCAAAGAGACCTTTCAGATTACAGAGAAAGGGAAAAGAGGAGAACAACTGGAGGAGATCTTTCAGTTGACCCTTCAGGAGTTCGGGGCCGAAGACGAATCCTCAAAGAAGATGGTGAAGATCGCTTTCGAAGAGACCTATCGTAAATTGGTCCGAAAATCGATTTTAGGAAAAAAGCAGAGAATCGATGGGAGAAGGCTTTCAGAAATTCGTCCCATCCTCTGTGAAGTGGGCATCCTTCCCAGAACCCATGGTTCCGCTCTCTTCACACGTGGAGAAACTCAGGTTTTGGCCGTCGTCACTTTTGGAACCTCTGAGGATGAGCAGAAAATTAATTCCTTGACTGGAGAGACCTATAAATCCTTCATGCTCCACTATAACTTCCCTCCCTTCTGTACAGGAGAAGTTGCGCCATTGAGGTCACCCAGCCGGAGAGAGATTGGACACGGGGCTTTGGCCGAGAAGGCAATCCTGCCTATCCTTCCCTCCAGCGAGCAATTTCCCTATACCATTCGAATTGTCTCAGAAGTATTGGAATCGAATGGATCCTCCTCGATGGCCACGGTATGCGGAGCAACCCTTTCGCTCATGGATGCAGGCGTTCCCATTAAGGCTCCCGTAGCTGGCATTGCCATGGGGTTGATCTTAGAAGATGGGGAGAGTGCCGTCCTTTCTGACATCCTGGGCGATGAGGATCATTTGGGCGATATGGATTTCAAGGTGGCAGGTACTTCCAGCGGGGTCACAGCCATCCAGATGGATATCAAAGTTCGGGGCATCTCGAAAGAGATCATGAAAAAAGTTCTCGATCAGGCCAAAGAGGGCAGATTGCATATTTTGAATAAGATGAGTGAGACGATTTCCGAATCCCGAAAAGATCTTTCACGGCATGCGCCTCGGATCGTCAGCCTGCAGGTGAAACAGGAGAAGATCCGGGATGTCATCGGTCCAGGAGGGAAGAATATTCGAGCCATTATCGATCAGACGGGTGTGAAGGTCGATGTGGAGGATTCGGGATTAGTGAAGTTGGCTTCTCCGAATTATGAGGCAATCGAAAAAGCGATCTATATGATCAAGAAGCTTACCCAAGAGGTCGAAGTAGGCGCCGTTTATACCGGTAAAGTGTTGCGGATTTTAGGCTTTGGTGCCATTGTAGAACTGTTTCCGGGGACCGATGGCCTCATCCATATCTCCCAATTGGCAGAGGGCCATGTCAAGGAGGTCTCGGATGTTCTGAAAGAAGGGGATGAGGTGCCTGTAAAGGTGATCGATATCGATCCGCAGGGCCGCATTCGTTTGAGTCGTAAAGCAGCCTTGAGGGAGACGAAGCAGAATGCAGGGGACACAGGGTAGAGAGGAAAAGAGCAGCTCAGGAAATGGAAGCAAAGATTAAGAAAATACGAGATTCCTTCAATCCATCGCAGATCGACACTGGACCTGGGTATCAAAAAACTGTTCTCGCGAATGGGCTCCGAGTGATTACAGAAGAAATCCCTTATCTCAGGTCTGTCTCCATTGGAGTGTGGGTGGTCACTGGATCGAGAGATGAACAACCTCACGAAAATGGCATCTCCCATTTTATTGAACACCTTCTCTTCAAAGGAACAGAAAAGAGAACTGCTTTTGACATCGCCAAGGAGATTGACTCCGTGGGCGGAACTTTAAATGCCTTTACAGGCAGGGAGTTCACCTGTTTTTATGCTAAGGTGATCGACAAAAATCTGCCCCTTGCTATCGATCTCCTCTCGGATATTTTCCTCCATTCCGTTATGGAAGGTAAAGATGTTGAGAAGGAGCGGATGGTGATCCTCCAGGAGATTAAAATGGTAGAAGATACCCCTGACGATTATATCCACGATCTTTTCAACCGGGTCTGTTGGGGAGAACATCCATTGGGATTTCCAATTTACGGAACTTCAGAACTTGTTCAATCCTTCGATCGGGATCAACTTTATAAATATTTTAGGGAAAACTACCCGTCTGACGGAATCATCGTCTGCGCAGCTGGAAATCTAAGACACCAGGAGGTGGTTGACCTGATCGATAAGACGTTCGGTCAGATTCCAAGATCGGATCAGGCAAAGGCAAGGTCGAAACCTGATCCGGCTTCCACGACCAATATGTGGAAGAGAAATTTAGAGCAGGTTCACTTTTGCCTTGGCACCCGAGGCCTCCCATACAACCATTCTCTTCGGTTTGCCTCGTATGTCTTGAACACCATTCTGGGAGGAGGGATGAGTTCAAGACTATTCCAGGAGATACGAGAGAATCGTGGTTTGGCTTATTCCGTTTATTCCTATCTTCCGACCTATATCGATACGGGACTGGTCGTTGTTTATGCGGGAACCAATGAAGGTTCTTTTCAGGAGGCGATCGAACTGATCCTCAAAGAGTTCAACCACCTCAAGAAGGAACCTTTAAAACATGGGGAATTGGAAACCGCCAAAGAACAGTTGAAAGGAAATCTTCTTCTCAGCCTCGAGAGCTCTGATAATCTGATGACCCGGCTGGCAAAGAATGAGATATATTTTAAGGCCTACCTTCCTGTGGGGATGGTCCTCAAAGGAATTGATGGGGTAAACCAAGAAACCATTCAACATTTGGCCAACGATATTTTTGATGAACGATTCTTTTGTCTGACCGTATTGGGACCAATGGATGGGAATGGTTTAGACAAGGTCCGGTTGAAGGGAAGTAAACCCCGTTAGAAATTTTAACGGGTCATTAAACCCCTCGGGATTATTTGAAACGTAACTCCGCTGCAGAGTAGTGGGGCATTATTTCTAACGGGGTAAAGGATAGGTCCTGTTTGAGGAGGGGCAAGTTTGAGAATTTATATCCAACGTTTGAAAAAAGATCATTCCGTGCCCATGCCTCAGTACATGACCCCAGGTGCCTCCGGAATGGATCTCTTCGCCTATCTGGAAACGGAAGTCACCTTGAAACCCGGGGAGAGAAAAATGATTCCCACTGGGATCGCCGTGGCGATCCCTGAGGGGTTTGAAGGCCAAGTCAGACCCCGCAGTGGATTGGCCATTCAGAAGGGGATTGGCATTGTCAATGGACCGGGGACGATCGATTCCGATTATCGAGGGGAGATCGGTGTCCTCCTGATCAATTTTGGAAAAGAACCCTTTACCATCCGTAATGGAGAAAGAATCGCTCAGATGGTGATCTCCCAGGTCTTTCGAGCCACTTTGGAAGAAGTGGATAACCTGCCAGCGACCCAGAGGCAAGGAGGGGGATTTGGTCATACAGGGATCTAAGGAAGGGCCGAAAGGAAGAAATCCCAAATTCCGTGAAAGCGTGAGGCGTAAGTCGCAAGGGGTTTTACACATAACGCTTAACGCCAAACGCTTCACTCCTTACCAGTGAAGATTTCGATATTCGAACTTCGGATTTTCAGAAATGGGTACGGTGAAATGTCTCATACCAGGTTAATCCCAGCCCATTTAGATAGGGGATTTTATCGAAGCAGAGGGAATAATCCCCTCTGCTTTTTATTTAATAAAAACACAGTAAACGAAGTGTCATTGCGAGGAGCGAAGCGACGAAGCAATCTCATAATTTCAAAGTTAAGATTGCCACGCTCCCGTTAGTCGCTCGCAACGACAATATAAAAGCATTTATTGACTTTCCAATAGTTCCCCTTTCATGATTAAGGAATAATCATGGAACAATTGTTGGATCAGTTTCTTCATTATCTGATCGTTGAAAAAGGCCTTTCCAAGAATACGATCGAGGCCTACAGCCATGGTTTGACTCGATTCTTAACTCATCTGAGAGAAAAGGGAGTTCAGGAGATACGAAATGTTGATAAATTCCATATCAGGAGCTTTCTCTTGGTTCTGAGAAAGAAGAACCTGAACACCAGGAGCATTGCAAGAAACCTGGTCGCCATTCGTACCTTTTTTCGATTTTTGATTCAAGAGGGCATTCTGGAATCCAATCCTGTTGAGGAATTAGAATCGCCCAAAGTGGCGAAAACGCTTCCAGAAATTTTGACCTTGAAGGAGATCGAGCAAATTCTGGAACAACCTAATCTTCAGACTCCACTGGGAACAAGAGATCGAGCGATGTTGGAGATGCTTTATGCCACAGGGATGAGGGTTTCCGAACTGACTCAGCTTCCGATTCATCAGGTGAACCTGGAAGGAGGTTACGTCCTCCTCTATGGGAAAGGTTCCAAGGAACGGATCGTTCCGCTCGGAACTGAAGCGATGAAGTGGGTCACCGTCTATTTAAAGACAGCCCGCGGAATCCTTTCGAAGGGGAGAGAGAACCCCTCCCTTTTTATCAACCGCTCGGGGAAGGGGATGAGCCGACAGGGGTTCTGGAAAAGTCTTAAAGTTTATGCGCGAAGAGCCGGTCTTCGTAAAAGGGTCACTCCGCACCTTCTTCGTCACTCTTTTGCCAGCCATCTTTTAGAAAGGGGGGCGGATCTTCGTTCGGTCCAGATGATGCTTGGCCATGCAGATATCTCTACCACCCAGATCTATACCCATGTGACCGGAGAGAGACTGAAGAAGGTTCATAAACAGTACCACCCAAGAGGCTAAATGCCGGAATATTGGAATACTGGAATAATGGAGTGATAAAAGACAAAAAAACCAGTTTGCTTATGAAAAACCCAATATTCCAATATTCCATCATTCCATTCTTCCTGCTTTTTTAAGAGTTATGGACGTGATCACCACCCATATCAATGCCGATTTTGATTCTTTGGCTTCCATGCTGGCGGCTAAAAAACTCTATCCCAATGCCGTCTTGGTCTTTCCCGGCTCTCAAGAGAGAAGCCTTCGTGATTTCTTCATCCATTCCACCCTTTATGCCTTTGAGATAGAACGGGTCAAAAACATTGATCTCCATGAAGTGAAACGACTTATTTTGGTCGACACTCGTCAAATCAGTCGAATCGGAAAGTTTTCAGAGGTTCTATCCAAACCCGATGTAGACATTCACATCTATGATCATCACCCTCCCTCTTCAGAGGATCTCCATGGGTCCCTGGAGGTCATCTCAGAGGTGGGAGCGACCGTGACACTGCTTCTCAATATCCTTCAAGAAAAAGGAATCGAGATCACACCTGATGAAGCCACGGTGATGATGTTGGGGATTTATGAAGATACAGGGAACTTAATCTTTCCTTCAACCAAAGAGGACGATTTCAAAGCGGCTGGGTACCTGGTCCGAAAGGGGGCGAATCTCAGCGTCCTGTCGAATGTGATCATCAAGGAACTCACAGCAGAACAAGTCTTCCTGTTGAATGATCTCATCCAATCCGCGACGCGCTATAGCTTTCATGGAATCGATGTCGTCATTGCGCAGGCCTCTGTGGATCGCTATGTGGGGGACATTGCCGTCTTGGTCCACAAATTGAAAGATATGGAAAATTTGGATGTCCTCCTCGTCCTGGTCAGGATGGAAGACCGAATCTACTTGATCGGGAGAAGTCGTCTCGAAGAGGTGAACGTTTCAGAAATCGCCAGCGAATTTGGAGGGGGAGGACATCCCACCGCAGCCTCTGCAACCGTCAAGGGGATGCCTCTTGTGGAGGCCCATGATCGATTGATCAAAACATTAAAAGAGATGGTCAGGCCTAAAAAGGTGGCCAGGGATGCGATGGTCTATCCCGTTAAGACCATTGAACCGGAACGAACCCTGAAAGAGGCCGGAGAGATATTGACCCGGTATAACCTCAACATCCTTCCCGTCCTTCAGGATGAGAAAGTGATTGGATTGATTTCCAAACAGGTCGTGGAGAAAGCTGTGTATCACGGCCTGAAAAGTTCCCTGGTGAAGGAATATATGACGACAGAATTCTCGGTCGTCTCCCCGGATACTCCTTTTTTTCAAGTCCAGGCGTTCATCATCGGACAGAACCAGAGTTTCCTTCCTGTTATTGAAAAGGATCGATTAGTTGGAACCATTTCTGCAGGCGACGTCATGCGGGTCCTTCAAGAGGAAATGATGAAGTCGGAAAAGGGGGTTTCTGTCTTTGAAAGCCAGCCCCTCTATGGCCGGAAGAAGATGATCTCCAAATTGATGAGGGAGCGTTTTCCTGAGCGAGTCCACAACTTGCTGATAGAATTTGGCAGGGTAGGGGATGCGTTGGGATATTTCGTCTATGCCGTCGGGGGGTTTGTCAGAGACCTTTTATTGAGGGTGGAAAACTTCGATGTGGATATTGTGGTGGAAGGAGATGGAATTCGCTTTGCGGAGGAATTCGAAAAAATGTTCCCCTGCCGAATTCGAACACATAAAAAATTTGGGACAGCGATCATTCTTTTTCCTGACGGGTCGAAAGTCGATGTGGCCACCGCTCGCTGGGAATTCTACGATTCTCCAGCAGCCCTTCCTACGGTAGAAAAGGCCTCCATTAAGACAGACCTTTATCGGAGGGACTTTACCATTAACACCCTGGCCATCCAACTCAACCCAAAAGCGTTCGGCGAGCTGATCGATTTTTTCGGAGGGGTAAAAGATATCAAAGAAAAAGTGATCCGGGTTCTCCACAATCTCTCTTTTGTCGAAGATCCCACACGGGTCTTTCGGGCGATCCGTTTTGAACAACGTTTTGGATTCCAAATCGGAAAACATACCCAGAATCTGATGAAGAATGCGGTGAAGGTGGGTTTCTTGGAACGCCTCTCAGGGGGACGGGTTCTCTCCGAGCTCATCCTCATCCTTCAGGAGGGAGATCCTCTCCCCGCCCTGAAGCGGATGAGAGATTTTAATCTCTTTCATTTCCTCCACCCCAGCCTCCAATTCGATGAGCAAGCCGAGGTTCTTTTTGAGCAGATCCATCATGTTATCTCCTGGTTCGACCTGCTTTTCCTGGAGCAACAATACGAGCGTTGGCTCATCTATTTTTATGGACTCATCGATTTCTTAAAAGAAGGAGAGATTGAAGATCTCTGCCGAAGATTGGCCATGAATGAAAAGCTTAAAAAGAGTGTGATGGAAGGAAAACTTCAGGCAGACCAGGCTCTTCTGCAAATCTTCTCTTGGATCAATGCAGACCGAAGACCAAAACGGTCAGAAATATATAACACCCTTGATCCTCATTCTACCGAATCAAAACTGTTTATGATGGCCAAGACAACCCAGGTAGAGACACGCCGTTATATCTCTCTGTATTTTACACAGCTGAAAGATACAAAACCACTCTTGAGAGGAAGGGATTTGATCCAAATGGGAATGAAATCAGGTCCTTCGATTAAGAAGGCTTTAACGGGTTTGCTCAAAGCCAGATTGGACGAGCAGGTGATCACCCGACAGGATGAGATGGAGTATATCTCGAAGGCCCAAGGGATGGAATAATGGTTGGAGACGATTCACATATAGAGGGAAGACATGCCTATACCTTCCGATTAGAGGGGTTTGAAGGCCCGCTTGATCTGTTGCTCCATCTTATTCAGAAGAACGAATTGGATATCTTCAATATCCCGATCGCCCTCATCACGGAGCAGTATTTGGAATATCTTCAATTGATAAAGGTGCTCAACTTGGATATCGCTGGGGAGTACCTCCTGATGGCTTCTACTCTCCTTCATATCAAATCGAAGATGTTGCTCCCCAAATCTTCAGAGGAAGAAGGGGAGGAGGAGGAAGACCCCAGGGCAGAACTGGTACGAAGGCTTTTGGAGTATCAGAAATATAAACAGGCCGCACTTGACTTGGAGAAAAGGCCCCTATTGGACAGGGACGTTTTCATTCGGTTGGTGACCGCAGCGCCTGAAGAGGAACCCGAGGAAGAAAGAATTGAGGTGGACCTTTTCGAGCTCCTCGAGGCTTTTCGGAAGGTTCTCGAGAGGGTCAAACCAGAGACCGTTCATGAAGTCATCTTAGAGCACCTCAGCGTTGAGGATAAAATTCAAGAGA
>CAZEKS010000015.1:0-14390 GCA_964512795.1 uncultured Syntrophaceae bacterium | reverse complement strand
CCGTTAGGACGGTTACCCATAACCTTAAAATAATCGCAATTCTAAAGCTCCCGAAACTGGCTCTCTGTCCCCTCCCCGCCATTACGACACAGTCTCTGTGGGGAGAGGGGGCGGGTGAGGGGCAATTTTAGATTAAAGAAAGGGAAAGTTTATGCATTTAATTTTTGGATTTTTTATTCCGCATTCCACACTCCGCATTCCGAAATTGAAATACCTTATCGTCCTTCTATTTTTAATGCTATGCATAAGCCTGCCGGAAGACGGCCTTCACGCTATGCCTCCCGTCCAGAGGACGGTTCTTCCCAATCAGCTTATCCTTCTTGTCTCTGAAGAGCACTCCCTTCCATTTGTTGCATTCCAACTTCTGATCGATTCAGGGTCGTGGAGAGATCCGTCTGGAGAGGAAGGTTTGTCATACCTGACAGCCAGAGGGCTTCTTTTGGGAACTTCGAAGCGCCCGGTCAATACAATCAATGAAGATCTCGATTTCATGGGAGCTTCTCTCTCTTCTTCCTCAGGCAGAGATTATGCCACCCTAAGCCTGAAGGTTTTAAAGAAAGATCTTGACAAGGGATTGGACCTCTTCATGGAAGCGCTCACTCAACCCACTTTTCCTGAAGAGGAGATCCGAAGAGAGATAGAGAAGACCCTCGCGGCCATTCAATCCGAAGAAGATCAGCCCGATGAAGTTGCTGAAAAGGAGTTTCAAAAGACCCTCTTTGTCAATAACCCTTATGGCCATCCTGTCGAAGGAACAAAGGAATCCGTTCCCAAGCTCACACGGGAAGCGGTCGTTCGATTCTATCGATCCTATTACCATCCTAATAACGCCATTCTGACCGTGGTAGGTGATATTACAGCTGACGAGGTGAAGACCAAACTTCTCCCCCTTCTCGAAAGATGGTCAACATGTGAGATTCCCAAACTGCCTTTCATAACCAAGTTTGAAAAGGAGCAGAAGACGGTGAAGATCAACCGGCCCATCACCCAAGCTAACATCATCCTTGGCCATGCTGGAGTAAGCCGGAACAATCCAGACTACTATGCCCTCACGATCATGAATTATATCCTCGGAGGTGGAGGCTTCGCCTCCCGATTGATGGAAGAAATCCGTAACAGGAGAGGACTTGCTTACTCTGTAGCCTGTTACTTTGTCCCCGGAAAATATCCGGGTTCTTTCCAGATCGCTCTCCAGACAAAAAACGCCTCTGCCCGCGAGGCGATCACACTCTCCCTTCAGGAGATGGAGCGGATTCGAAAAGAACTCGTTTCAGAGAAAGAGTTAGAAGGGGCCAAAAAGTATCTCATCGGAAGTTTTCCCATGCGGCTTGATACCCAGGGAAAGCTGGCTAATTTTCTCACCCAGGTGGAGTACTATGGGTTGGGTCTCGATTATCCTGAAAAGTACTCTTCCCTTATCCGATCCATCACCCGGGAAGAAGTTCTCCGGGTTGCCAAAAAATACCTCCACCCAGAAAAATATGTCCTCGTCATCGTCGCCAATCTGAACGAAGCAAGCCTGGAATAAGAAAGAAACGTAGCGTCGGCATTCACTGCCGACGAAATCATTCCTCCTCCTCCATGAATAAGGGCGCTACAGCTCTTATAAAAGTTCAGATTGACACATCCCCCCATAATCGCTAAACTGTCTCTAAGATTATAAAGAGGCGTAGCGTCGGCATTCACTGCCGACGAAACCATTCCTCGCCCCCATGAATGAGGGCGCTACAGTCCTTTAAACCCAATGACCACAAAAAAAGAGTATTGGCAGATCAATACAGCAAGAATTTCCGATGAAATCCGCTCGGCTGCCTCAGGGGCTCACACTGAGGAAGATTTAAAGATGCGTGTTGAGCCGATACTTCGAAGATCATTCAAGGATATTGGCATAGATATCGATATTGTCGCCTATGAGAAGGCAACAGCTCTCAAAGCGAAGATGGATGCTGTCTATGGTTACCTGATCATTGAATATAAAGTGCCTGGCAAACTGGCCACGCCCTCTGGCCAAAGGGAAGCTAAGAAACAACTTCAACGATATCTTTTAGAAGAAGCTATCAAATATCAACCTCAAGACGAAGCTTTCCTTGAAAAAGCCATCGGGGTATCCATTGATGGCAATATGATTATGTTTGCACGGTATACCCGGATGGCTAAAGTTATTTCTACACCTCTTCCAATTACACCTGACCAGCGAGAATTATTCCCAGAAAAAGTCGCCAAGGCCGGTTTCCACTTTTTAGGACCCTACCCGATCACAAAGGATAGCCTTACAAACCTCCTCATTTTTGTTCGGGCCGCCGCCAGGAGACCCCTCACCGCAAAGGATCTTAGTGAAGTATTTGGCCCAGAGCATGATGTCGCCCGCCAGGCTGTATCGGAAATCTACTCTGCGGTCATGAGAGCCCAGAGGCTAAGTGCTCCATCAAGGGTTAAGGCTTTCTTTACTGAGTGGGACAGAATCTTCGGAGTTGTATATGGTCAGGAGCTTGGGAAGGCTGAAAAGACTGCTGAAGAAACAGCCCATCTTTATCAAATGCCAGGTGGCGTGAGGCTCAAACAGCTTCTCTTTGCCATACATACCTATTATGCTTTCCTCATGAAAATCATTGCCGTTGAACTTCTCTCTATGCAGAGGGAAAGTACAATTACATCTTTTGTAAGAGACCTCGGGGCCTTAGACGATGATGCTCTCAAGGAAAGGCTCGAGAGGCTCGAATCCGGTGCCGATTTTATCGATCAGGGAATTGTAAATTTCTTAGAGGCTGATTTCTTCCGATGGTATCTTGATGGCTGGAATACATCTCTTGCCAATGTCTTCCGTACCATTGTCCGTGCCTTATCAGCTTTTGAACCAGCGACACCGATTCTGGAACCAGATTGGACCCGTGATCTATTGAAGAAACTTTACGAAATGATCGTTCCGAAAAAGCTCCGACATGACCTTGGCGAATTCTATACGCCTGACTGGCTTGCAGGATACTTGATAGATCGCAGTGGTTACGCAGGAGATCCGAATACCCGATTCCTTGATCCCGCCTGCGGGTCTGGAACATTTTTGGTTGAAGCCATCCATCGTGTGATTCAGAACAACAGATCCAGGAAAAAATTTAATTGGGAAAATGTGGGCCGTTTCATTCTGAACAACATCGTTGGATTCGATCTCAATCCTCTGGCAGTCCTTGCCGCCAGAACAAACTTTCTGATTGCTTTTGCGCCTTTGATTCCTTTTGTTAGGCCGATTTCCATCCCCGTCTATCTTTGCGATTCAGTTTTGGCGCCCACCCGGGCAAGCAAAGAAGGCGAACTCGATTTCGGACGTGTCGCATTTTCGACAACCAAGGGTGATTTCTTATTCCCATCTGACATGCAAGATAAGGAGAAGATCGACCACTTTACCTATTTGATTGAAATTGGCCTGAAAGGCAAACAAAGTCCCGAAGATTTTTCAACCCTTTTAAAGAAAAGACTACCGCTATCTGAGGGCGGGATAAAACTCCTTTTAAGAGTTTATGCTCGCATCAGAGAATTGGAGGAACAGGGGGAGAACGGAATCTGGGCTCGCTACATCAAGAACGCGTTTGCTCCTGTCTATCTGGCGCGCTTTGATTACGTGATTGGTAATCCTCCATGGATACGATGGGGGTATTTGTCTGACGACTATCGAAAAAGAACTCTTGATCTCTGGCAACGATATGGACTCTTTTCCTTAAAAGGCCATGAGGCGAGGCTGGGAGCTGGGGAGAAAGATTTCTCTATGCTATTTACATATGCCTCATGCGACAATTATTTAAAAGAAGGCGGAAAACTCGCTTTTCTGATCACTCATGAGGTTTTTAAATCAAAAGGGGCGGGTGAAGGGTTTAGGCAATTTGAAATTAAGGATAAAAAGGCACCGCTTCGGGTTACTCTCATGGAAGATATGGTGGACCTCAAGCCTTTTCAGGCAGCGAATAAAACCTCATTGTTCGTTTTGGAGAAAGGGAAACCTACATCTTATCCAATCCCTGTACTCATTTGGAAAAGACTTCCTGGAACTGGGGCCATTTCAGCGGATTGGCCGTTGCCCGAAGTAATGGCTCACACAAAACGTGGTGAAGTGAAGGCTGCCCCTGTTGACCCATCCAGAGTCAACTCTTCATGGCAAACAGCCTCTCCTTCCTCTCTAAAAATTTCAGAAAAGATGAAAGGGGAAATCCTTTATAAGGCTTTTCGAGGGGCAAGTACAGAACCCTATGGCGTCTTTTGGTTGCGAATAAAGGAAGTCCGTCCTGATGGTCTTCTCGTTGTTGAAAATATGACGGAGAGGGGAAAGAGAGAGATTCCTTCAACCTCTGCGGCTATTGAAAAAGACCTCGTCTACCCTGCTGTAAGCGGAGGAGATATAGTTAAGTTTGGAATAAAATCAAACTTCTACGTTTTGGTTGCTCAAGATCCAAAAGAGCGCAAAGGTTATGAAGAGGCTGAGATGAGCTCAAATCTTCCATTAACCTTTGGCTATCTAACACAATTTAAGGATATCCTGATTAAAAGGGCAGCTTATCAAAAATATTTTCATAAGGAGATTAAGAAAGGAAACAAAGTGATCAGGCGAGAACCCATCGCACCTTTCTATTCTATGTACAACATCAGTGAAGAATCATTTTCAAAATATCGCGTTGTTTGGAAACGGATGGCATCTAAAATGACTGCTGTGGTTCTTTCAAGGCTCCGAACCCCTTTTGGCCTGAAAACAGCAATTTCCACTGATACAACCTCTCTCTTCGCTGTTGATGATGAAAAAGAAGCGTATTATTTATGCGGGATCCTGAACTCAGAGGTTGTTGATGAGTATATCCGAAGCTTCTCCTCTGCGGGGCGAGGTTTTGGAGCTCCATCTGTAATGAACAACCTTGCTATTCCCAAGTTTAGCAGCAATAATAGGATTCATATAAAGATCTCAGACCTTTCGCAAAAAGCTCATAATCTGGTGACTCAAGGAAAAGAGATCGAGAGATTGCAAGTAGATTTAAATGACGCAGTAGAAAGGTTATGGAATATAAAGTCTTAACCCCTTCAGATCAAGAATATCCTAAGAGACTGCTCGAACGACTTAGAAATGATCCTCCCGGGCAGATTTTCTATTGGGGACCGTTAGATTTCCTCAATTGGTTCACCATGGCCGTGATCTCTGCCGATTCGATCAGCGGTTTAGCAATGATGGCTGCCAACCAATTGCTATTTACCATCCGTGAATATGATCTTAATTTTATTGGGGGATGGCATTCTGTAATGGAAACAGAGATATTCCGCCTCGGGCTGTTTAGAAAGAACCTCACTGTGACTCTGTTCACGGCAAAAGGCCTGGAGCATGAAACCTTTGATTCATTCCTTGAGACGAGATTCTATCCACCATTACACGAGTTCCCGGAAAGGGAAGAATATTTTCGCAGGGCAAAGGAAGAGAGACTATTGATGCTATCAATTTCTCCCCCGGAGGAGAAAAGGATGAAGCGACCTAACATTATTACCAGAAATTGGTTAGCTTGTGTCCTATCTGATGTGGTCTTTGTACCCTTTGCAGAAAAGGGAACCAAAACCTTTGCATTGGCCAAACGAGTTCTTGCTGCTCAGATCCCTATATTTACATCCGATCATGAAGACAATAAGGCACTCCACCAGTTAGGGATTCCTGGCCTATCGCGAAAGTCGGTCGGTGATTACCTGGAGAGTTTGGGGGCACATCGGGCAAGCTCCATCAAAGAAGACCAGAATCAGATAGTATTACATGAACCAAATCTTGAACCAGAAAACAAATCCCCCAGATTTATTCAGGGAAAATTGAATTTCTGATATTCAAACCAAACCTCCTACCTATATGGTCGTAAGGCATCCTCACCCCAACCCTCTCCCATCAAGGGAGAGGGGGAAAGCTCTATACAGACTTCTTGATAGATTAAGAGAACTGGGATAATATAAAAAAAGTGAGCAACGTTGCTAAAGGTAAGGAAGGGAGGAATAATAATGGACCAAAAAGAACGTCTGAATGCTCTGGGGGTGGCTCTCAATAATGAAATGAGGGAGCGAGAATTCTATCTTGAAAATGCCAAACGAACGAAAAACCCCCTTGGCAAAAAAATGTTCCAGCAGATCGGGGACGATGAACTCGAACACTATGAACGGTTGAAACAGCTCCATCAAAAGTGGGCCAAACAGGAAAAATGGCCTGAGACCGTTCCACTTAAAGTGAAAGATACGATCGTGAAGGATATCCTGCTTGAGTTCGTAAAAAAGGTCGATGAGACGGCCAAAGGAGATTCGGATGACCTGGAGGCGGTCCGGACCGCACTCGATTTTGAGGCAAAGGGAGCAAAGTTCTATGCCGAGCTGCGGGATAGTGTTTCTAACCCTAAAGAAAAGCAATTCTTTGATCTTCTGTCAAAGATGGAAAATGAGCACTATCTCTCTCTCAAGGATACGGAAGAATACTTCATTGATCCTGCCTCCTGGTATCAAAAGGTAGAACACCATACCCTGGATGGGGCTTAATCTTAAGAGGGTAAAAACCTGGACAGTATCCAGCTCACGATGCTGATCAAGATTGAGCCCAACACCGCACCCCAGAAACCACTGACATGAAACCCTCTCACCAGGGCTGACACCAACCAAAGCATCAATCCATTGATGACTAAAAAGAAGAGCCCCAGCGTCACCATCGTGAGGGGAAGAGTGAGCAAGACCAGGATGGGCCTGAGGATCGTGTTGACGATTCCCAAGAGAAAGGCAGCGACCAAAGCGGCTAAAAAGTTGTCCACCCGAATCATCTTTGGAAAAAGGTAAGAGATAATCAGGATGGCCACCATATTAATAATTAAACGAACGATGAAGAACATAATCCCTCCTTTAGGAATGGTCCTCTTTTACCCCAGTATAGGGCACACTCATTACAAGATCAATCCTTTTCTTATTTATTGAGATTTGTAAAACATCTCTTATCCGGCTGGGGATGGGTAGGGCTAAAAAGCGACTGAAGTCGCCTTTACCCTCCCCCGGCCTGTGGATGGGGTTTTCAGACTCCCCATTGACAGAGGTAATGTTATTTGTTAACCTTATTTCTCAAATTGGTTGACAATAAACAGGAGGTCTTAATGCCTATTGAAAAACTACGAATGCTTGTCCTGGCCTCCCTGATGGCCGCTCTGACAGCAGTCGGGGCTTATATTCATGTTCCCATTGGACCTGTGCCAATTGTCCTCTCCACTCTCTTTGTCCTTCTTAGTGGCCTTCTTTTGGGAAGTCGCTGGGGACTGGCCAGCATGGGTCTTTACCTTTTAGTGGGAGCCATCGGTATGCCTGTGTTTTACGGAGGTAAAGGAGGATTCGCCCATTTTTTCGGTCCTACAGGGGGATATCTTTTTGGGTATGTTCTTGCTTCATGGGTCACTGGTTTCATTTCAGAACACTCACGTGGTCTATTGATTCTGGATATTTTTGCTGTTCTGATTGGATCGCTTGTTATCTATGGCCTGGGAGTACCCTGGCTTAAAATGATTACTCAAATGTCGTGGCCAAAGACATTGATGGTAGGTATGGTTCCTTTTCTTATTGGAGATGCAATTAAAGCCGCTGTCGCTGTTGTTCTTGCGAGGTCTGTCCGGCCTGTTTTAAAACGACAACTTATAAACGAATGATGCGAATGGTAGCGAATTTTACGAAAATTTCAGTTATTCGATTCATTCGCTGTCATTAGTTTTACTCACTCAGTAATTAATATGATCGAAATCCAAAACCTCCACTATCATTATCCAGATGGAACCCGTGCTTTGAAAGGCATTGACCTCTCCATCTCTGATGGCGAATTCCTTCTCACCTGTGGTCCCAACGGAAGCGGGAAGACCACACTCATCCGGCTCATGAGCGGTCTTTTAAAACCCTCTGCAGGCTCTATCCATGTAAATGGTCTTGACCCTATACATGCCTCCCAGGAAGTGCGCCGTCTGGTGGGCATGGTTTTTCAGGACCCCGATAGTCAAATTGTTGGAGAAACAGTAAAAGAAGACATTGCCTTTGGTCCTGAAAATCTGGGGCTTCCGAACGAAGAAATCGCTGAGCGGGTGGATTGGGCGCTTCGGGTGATGGGGCTTAAAGATCTTTCAGAAAAACCCTGCTACCTGCTTTCAGGAGGAGAAAAAAGGCGCCTTGCCATTGCCGGTGTGCTTGCCATGAGACCTCAAGTGATTCTTTTTGACGAGCCTTTTTCCTTTTTAGATTATCCTGGCATTTGCGAAGTCCTGAAACATATGATCAACTTGCATCGAGAAGGGCACACCTTAGTGGTGGCCACCCACGATGTGGAAAAGGTGGTCGCTCACGTGGATCGAATCGCCATCATCTACGACGGCGAACTCAAAATAGCAGGCCCACCGGAAGAGCTTATCATGAAACTCCCCCAATTTGGGATCCGGCCTCCTTGTTATACACTTCTCGGAGGGAAAAAGATTTCATGGCTCGAATAGCCCTTCACTACTTTCCAGGAAATTCTCTTCTTCATCGCTGGGATGCCCGATGCAAATTTTTCGGACTCCTGATGATCACTGCGACCCTTTTCCAGTCGAAAATCATATGGCTTGCTTTCGATTCGATTTTACTGATAGGCCTTCTCACCCTTTCAAGACTACCCCTCATGCAATTTTTTCGTGATTTCTGGGTTTGGGCGATCTTCCTTTTTATTCTCTTCTTATTTCAGGCTTTCTTCACTCCAGGATCTCGTCCACCTGCTTTCCCGTGGCTTCCTGTGAACCTGGAAGGGATTTATCTCGGAGGTTTTACTTGCTGGCGATTGGGCCTTATTCTCGGTTATGCAGTCCTCTTTACTGCTTTGACCCGTCCCCGTGAAATTCAGGATACGCTCATCTGGCTCTTAAAACCTATCCCTTTTCTTCCCGAACGCCGCATAGGGCTTATGGTTTCTCTTACCATCCACTTCTTCTCAATCATTCTTGATGAAGCTGAAGAGATTCGTCTGGCTCACAAGGCTCGGTTAGGAGACCAGATCAAAAATCCTTTTCGTAGAGCAAAATTTCTTGCGCTGCCTCTTCTTCGTCGCTCGTTTTCTCGGGCAGAAGATGTCACCCTTGCGCTTGCCGCCAGAGGCTTTCGTGATGACCTCCCCTTTCACCTTCCAAAATTGCCTCTCTCCCATCTAATTCCTCTCTTTGTTCTTTTTGGAATTTTAGCGGCCATAAGGTGGTTCTACTCATAGTGAAATGCTAATAACCCTTGTCATCCATTAAGACTATTTTCCCAAAACCTGCTTAGATTTCTTGCTACGCAGATTAGGGTCAAAGAGGAAGGGGAACAAGGTGGATCTCTGTGAGGAAAAAACTACAGAGAACGTTCATTGTAAGGAATGTAATTGTAGATTTGAGTTCAATCCAAAATTAACAAGAAGGTGGGATTAACTCAGACCCTATGCTGGAACCATCTCTGGAATGGGAAAGGAAAAGAAACCTTCTTTGAGATTCTCCCGTTCAATTTTTCCAAAGGCGCATTCCACGGCTGACTTGACCTCCCCTAAATCGACGGGTTTCATCGCCTGATAGAAGATTCCCGCTCCCCGGAGACGTTTCACTAACCCAATAGATTCTTCTGACGAGATGACTATGATTTGAATTTTCGGATTGATATTTTTCAACAAGGGGACGACATCACACGCCTTTACCCCTTCGATCTCATCGTCGATGAGAATGACATGAATATTCCCTTTTCGAATCTTTCGAATCATCTCGCTCATCACCTTGGTTGTTTCCACCTTATATCCTATTCCATGGAAAAAAGTGGAGAGCGATCGGGTCCAAAGATCATCCTGATAGGCAATTAATATCATCTTTGATTTCATCAGTCATCTCCTCCTATTTCATTCCTCCTACGTTACACGGATGGGAATCTCGGACTTTCTTGTAGGAGAGGTAGCAGCTCCAATAAAAGAGGAGAGTAGGATACCTGCCGGAATCAATTGAGCCAGGACCACAATGATCCCGAAGGTGAAGAAGAACATGACTCCAACAAGTCCAATTCCCCTGACCCCTCCCTTATAAGCAATGCCAAAAGAGAACAAGGTGATCGACATTACCAGAACCAGACTCAGGATTGTTAGAATCTTTTTCATTTCCTCAGACATGGCGATCATCTCCTTTATAGTGATTGCCTCTACTCTTTGACCGCTACGGGCTCAGCACCTGGAAGAACCACTTCCTCTTCAACTTTCTTCTCTTTCCTTAAGGCCGCCGTTGTGGCAGTCCCAATGAAGCTGAAGAAGAGAATGGCTGCTGGGATTAATTGGAGAAGAACAATAATCGCTCCAACAATGATGAAAATCCAGAGCATCGTCCCACCTTCTTTCAGGCTGATCGACCTTGCAAATGCCGGAGAAGCCATGAGAGTCATTAACCCAACCATTAACCCCATCTTTAATCCTTTTTTTGTTTTTTCCATTTTGAATTCCTCCTTTCTTCGACGCTCAACCTAAGCATTGCATTTTGCATGCCAAAGAATAATTTATTATTTAAATATTTGATATTATTTAATTTTTTAGAAATTCTGGATTTGTGAGGAAGGGGATTTGAAGCTAAATTGAATATTATAGATATACATATTTTAAAATATAGGCGGGGGCGATTATATAAGTAATTGAAATGATATGGTTTAAATGGTTATAATAATTTTATACATTAGACCAAAAGAAAATAAAAAAATAATACAGCTTGCTAATTGACATCAGCCTCTTCTCAATACTTCTATAATGCGGTCACGGTAATCATGACTATTCTTATCAGCAGGTATCACCTCGATCTCTGAAGGAGATGATGCTCCTAAACCAAGTTCGACTGCCCTCGCAATCTGTTCTTGTTCAAATATCTTTGGTTTCATGATGTTTTCATTGCTTCCGAGGAGTTTTAGAATGGCTACCCCAACGGCATCAACCGCAACCCGATCTGTAGAGGCAAGGAAG
The DNA here is from genome assembly GCA_964512795.1 of uncultured Syntrophaceae bacterium. Classification (GTDB taxonomy): domain Bacteria; phylum Desulfobacterota; class BSN033; order BSN033; family UBA1163; genus UBA1163. The sequence continues at coordinate 3,400 of CAZEKS010000015.1, read as the reverse complement.
ACCTCTCCTTTCGCAGGGCTTCCGGTCATGGGGCCCCCATCCACAAAGGCATTGATTCCATCAAGGACAATCAGAGCAGGTTTAAAAGGTTCGTTAATCTCCGCAATCATCTTTCGTTGATTGGGAGAACTATGAAGTTCTTTCATATAATCATATCCATGACGAGATGTAGGAACAACTCCGACATGGAGCTTCAGCGATAGGGTGAAGATTCCTCCAAACTGATGGGTCTTCAGGCAGCAGGTGGAGATGAGGCACTCTGTATCAAGAATGGGTCGTGCAATCCGAAACCCATTCGGCCAGTGACTCTTCTTAGGTTTGAATAACACCCAATCCTTTTCGTCAAGATGATCAAAGTCAATAACCTTCACATTCAATTTATCCAGGATGGGCAAAATACCCTTTTTCTCCATAACCTCACGGGTCAGCGGATAGCTTCTTTCTCCAAGGCTGACCGATTTTGCCCCCATTTCCCAGACCTCTTCTACTAATGCCGCTAATGTATCATTGTGCGTGGAGCCCGGTGTGATATCTGCAGTGTTGAAATTAGGTTTAATCAGGACATTCTTCCCTTTGACAGGATTAATATTAAGTGTCTTCAAAGACGTCTTTACCCCGTTTTTCCTATTATCTGTCTTCACCAATGCAACATGACTCGTTCTGCTGGACATCGCTATTCCTCCATATGTACCTAAAAACAAAGCTCCCCCTGCCACTCCGGTATATTTAATAAAGTCTCTTCGACTAACTCTCTTCATTGGTTAAGCCTTGGCTTCTTCCATCTTCAAAAATCATGAACCGATTCCATGCGTATGTCAACCCATGGTGCATAATCCCTATTAGACCTGCAACAAATGCCCATTCTCCTTTAACCAGAGTCTATGCTTTCTGTAGTCAGGGAGAATGGACTCTAAGGTGCTCCAGAATCTCTTAGAGTGGTTTTTTTCTCTGATATGGACAAGTTCATGAATCAGGATGTAATCGATAATGGCCAAGGAGGCCATGATAATCCTCCAGCTAAAAGACAATCGATTATCTCGCGAACAGGAGCCCCACCGGGACCTGGCGTTTGTTATTCTTATGCCTCTCGGGAACAAACGAAGTTTCCGGCTGTAATAGTCAACTCTACCGACGATCTTCTCTTTCGCCTCTCTCTTATACCACTTGATAAAAAGATCCCTTGCCCCCCCAATATGATTTTTATTAAGGATGAAATTACCAAAAGATAATCTTAGAGGAGGCCCCTTATGATTAGACTCATGAATTTCTAACGGATACCACTCTCCTAAATAGTAAAATTTCTCTCCTGGTCGAAACGTCTTTTCTACTTCTTTTATCTGTTTTTCCTTTTCTGATATTTTTTGAACTACCCATGACTGTTTTTCCTTAATAAATTTCTCTATCTCACATTTCGGCGTGTGATAAGGAGCGTGAATGACTACCTTCCCATTTTCTTTGATTTGGAGGGAAATCGTTCTTCTCCTCCTCTTGCTTCTTATCAAATGGTAACTAAGACGCACAGCCATCCCTTTACCATTATCGCGGGATTAGAAAGACAGGTTTTTGAAATTGATGTGATTAAATATTGATCCTTTTAACGATTCAACGATCAGTCGCTGCCGCAACTGTATTCTCCCTGTCTAAGACAGAGGCTGCATCGTGAATCAGCACACCATTGACAGAATTTGCAGTCAGGACAGCGATGTTTCTTGTCCTGGCTCTCTTTTAAACAGCAGATGAGTCCATAGGGTGTTACCTCGAAACAGACTCCGCCTTCATAGATAAATTCCTTCTTGCTTTTCGCCATTCCTTAAACCAATCACCCCTTGAGTTAATGCGAAAAGAAATCCATGAAATTATAAGATATTATTTTCCAATCCCATAAATATCTTCTTCCGAAGGTGAAGCTGCCCGCCCACAGGCGGGGCTTCCCGGCAAGGGATGATCACTCATATTGTGCCTCTTCACCCCGCCTACACGGCGGGGCTTGCGGGGCACGCTCCGGTCAAAAAGATTGCTGTTTATTGGTAGGTCTTTTGATCTTCACAAGAAAGAAGGCAGTGAAGATCAGGAGCAGGACGCTACTGCTCAATCCCAGGAATATCCACTCTAACCCGAAACTCTGGGCGATGAAGCCGCAAAAGCTTGCGGCCAGCGATCCGAACACAAAGGATAGGAAAAAGTAGATGCCAAAGGCTGTTCCCCTCATCTCCACGGCCGTGTACTGGGCCAAAAGCGTGTTATTCATTGGCTGGAGGAAGAAGGTGAAGAAGAAAAAGAATAAGGCAACGATCAGGAGCAGGAGGTCCGTGGTGAATGACATGGCCAAAATAAACGGAAAGGAAAGGCTTGCCATCAAGAGCATCTTTCTTTCCAAGCGGGACTGCTGTGCCAATATGCCCCCGCAATACTGGCCAAGCACTCCCACTGCAAGCACGACGGCTGAAAGCATTCCCCCCAGGGCTACACTATCCAGAGAAAAAAGATGGAAGGAGGTTCGCTTGGCCATATAGGCCGGGAGAAAAATAAGCGAGCCATTAAAGGAGAAGCCCTGAAACAGGTTTGTCAGATAGAGTAAGACAAGCGGCAGAGAGAAATAGGCTCTAAAGCGTCTCGGTGGGGGCTTTTGTGTTGGGGTTGGTTTAACGGTTCTCATCTCTTCCCTCGGGGACATGTTAACAAAAAAGGCCCAGAGGGAGAGGATAATCCCTGGAAGAGCAGACCAGAGATAAGCCTGACGCCATCCCAGATAGGAGGCAATAAGCCCAATGACAAACGGGGTTGAGGCCAATCCTACGTTTCCGGCTGCTCCATGAATTCCCAATGCCTGTCCATATCCCCTGACTTTCGAGGTGATCAGGGAGTTGGCCAGAGGGTGATAAATGCTGCCAAGAACACCCAGAAGAGCCAGCCCGGCAGTGAAGAGGAAAAGACCGGATGAGATGGCCACCAGGATCACTGTTAGGGCTGAACCCAGGAAGCAGAAGAGATAAAGTTTCTTGGGACCGAGATAATTGTAGATCATCCCTCCAGGAAGGGCTCCCAGCCCATAGGTGAAGGTCATGATATTACCAATGACTCCCAGTTCGAGGTATCCGATGGAGAACTCCTTCTGTAAGAGAAGGAGCACTGTCGGGAAGATGAGAAGGTACCCGTGGCTGAGGGCATGGGAACACCCGGTAAGGGCAACGATTATCTTTTCATCACGCTGCATAAGGCAACGAAGTTAAAATCTATCAACCATAGTTGTTGGGCTCAGCGATATTTCTCATTATACCTGATCGGATAACCGGTTAAAAGGATTCTCTTGAGAGGGTGAGATAGGAAGATCCTGGGTGGTGGGATGCCGACGAAAATGGGCTATTTAATCTTGAGGGACCCTAACGGTTACAATCAAATC
>CAZEKS010000014.1:0-14542 GCA_964512795.1 uncultured Syntrophaceae bacterium | reverse complement strand
TGGGTAGACTTCAGAATCAGGAAGCAGGACTAATGATGTGAGTAAACATGAAAGAAACAATGATTGAAACAGAGGTCACGTATACCTTGGCCCATGGTGGGAAATTCTACATTATTGAACATGTGCCAGCCCGTGTGTGCCAGGAGACTGGGGAACAATTCTTTTCCCCTGAGACCGTGGAGCGTATCCAAGCTTTGATCAAAGGAGGGAAGGACCCCGATAGAGTGGTCGAGACTCCTGTTTACGAATACGCATGAACGAAGACCAACAAATCGTTCCCGCTTGAGTCCCTATCGCTCCGGCTCGCCTGTGTTCCATGGAAAATCCCGACTTCGGTTGGGCCCCTTCTTTGGCCAGCTAATATGGATGTTGCGTGTCCCTTTCCGCTGTCATGAGGTTTGGCAACGCATCACATGATGCGAATCGTTAAGGCTATAGAAAAAGTCTAGCCAAAGACTACCAAGTGAGACAGGTGCTATTGGCTGTAGAAAGATTGGAGGTATATCATGGCCTTGAAAAATGATCGGTATACTTACCGGGTAACTTGGTCAGAGGACGATAATGAGTATGTAGGTTTGTGTGCCGAATTTCCCAGCTTGAGTTGGTTGGCTAAGAAACCGGAGGTGGCCTTAAGAGGAATTCGGAAATTAGTTGAAGATGTCATAAAGGATATGCATCATCGGGGAGAAACCGTCCCCGAACCGATCGCTTGCAGAAAATATAGTGGCAAGTTCATAGTACGGGTTCCTCCCCAAATTCATCGAAAGCTTGCAATCCAGGCAGCCGAGTCCGGAGTCAGCCTAAATCGTCTTGCCAGTTCAAAATTAAGTGGATAAAGCTCTGTACATAACAAATCGCTACCTTTAGGTGAGTAAAAGTCAATCTCTCGCAAATCTCCTGAGCCGGAACAAAATGCAATCTCTCAGGATGTTCTGTATCCAACGTTCTGATGTTGGGAAGGGGTAAAAAGACCCCAGAGACATCAGCTAATCATACTGAGAAGGTTTTTCTATAGATTCGTTAAAATATATCAAAAAATGAAGACTATGATTATGATACTAGCCCTATTTCTATTGATTCTTCTTGCAGCACTGATTCTTTTGGGCTGTGATATCCAGAATAAGTTGGTCTACTATCCCAACTCATCTGTTCCCTCAGAAGAATCACTTAGGGCAAATAGCATCAATCCCTGGCCATCTTCCTTAAAGGATCATCGTGGTTTCGTGAGTATAGACGAAACTAAACCTGCAAATGGCACGATAATTGTCTTTCATGGCAAAGCAGGCACTGCGGCCGACAGGATGGGACATTTGGGGTCAGACTTAAATATTGACATTTAAGATGATTATTTGTAATTTGCTACCATGGCCAGGAAACCCCGGATAGAGTTTGAGGGTGGGTTCTACCACGTTATTACCCGTGGCAACCAGAGACAGAAGGTTTTTCTCGATGAGAAAGATTTTTTGAAATACCTTCAATTCTTGAGTGACTACAAAGATCGATACGGTTTTTGGATCTATGCTTACGTTTTAATGAGCACTCACGTCCATTTATTGATAGAAACGGGACAGGTTCCTTTGTCGAAGATTCTTCAAGGGATCAACCAGCGTTTCACCATGTATTTCAACTGGAGATACGGTACCGTGGGGCATTTATTTCAAGGGCAATACAAGGCGATTCTCTGCGATAAGGATGCCTATCTGTTCAGTTTAATCAAATACCTTCACTGTAATCCTGTTCGAGCCGGGATGGTGAGACAACCGGAGGAATATCGGTGGAGCAGCCACCGGGAATACCTTGGGATGAACAATAATGGGCTCGTGGATACAGGGCTATTACTGGAGGTGTTCTCGGAAGATTTGAAAAGAGGGCGCAGACTTTACCGTGAGTATATGAAAAAAGAGGAAAAGAACTCAAAGGAAGATTTCTATCGGACAGTGGATCAGAGGGTCCTTGGGGATGAAGCATTTGTTGAGCGGGTGAGAGAAAGAGTTGAGAATAGGCCCCTTGCAGGAAGAAGAAGGCACGGAGTTAGCTTAAGAGAGATTGCGAGAGGGATTGAAGAGGTTACCGATATCCGTCTCAGTGAGTTAAAGGGGAAGGGAAAGGATTCGGGGGTTGGAAGAGAGGAAGTTGTTCAGCTTGGCGGGGAGGGAGTACGGGTATAAGGGGAAAGAGATTGCGGAATTCCTGGGGAAGGATCCGGCTGCGGTTACAGGATATTTGAGAAGGAGCCAAGATCTTCGGGCTAAAATGGAAAGATTAATCCTGCGCTTAGGCGCCGTTGGGAAAAATCTCAATAATTAAGTCTGACCCCACCCCCTCACCCCCTCATTCCACCCCATTCCACCACCATTCCACAGTGCTACCGACGCGAAGGAGAAAATGAGATCGGCGCCAATTCTTGACGATAAAGGATTCTCTGCTCTTTGGGATAACGCCCCAGGCAATGTAGACGAAGCGGGACTGAAGGCACAAGAAGCTGGTTAACGATTAAGAATTGTTGGGGTTAGGTCTTGCAATAGCACATTGAAGGAAATTGCCGAACATCTGGGTTTCCACTATGCTACTATGAGTCGGGCAATAAAATGGGTGGAGCGTGTATGAAAATGTATGATTGCAAAACCTGACCCTTTTGCCCTTCTCGGCTCAGCTCGCCGCTAGACAATGAGACAAAAAGGGCGGCTCAGCCGCCCCTCTGTCCTAAAGCATCACTTAATTGCGCCGAGTTGCTTGAACAATCCGTAGATGTCCATGATATCCCAGTGCTCGGCAAGCTTGCCATCCTGCACACGAAAGATGTCCACTGCCTCGAAAGCATATTTCTGCCCTGAGGCAGCGATTCCCAGCCAGTCCTTCTTCAGCGTCCCTGCATACGTTCCGTACACCCACACCTCGTCGCCTTCGGCAACAATCTTTTTTAGTGTATATTGCCAGTTCGGAACAGAGGCAAACCAGGTGGAGAAGAATTCCCTAAACCCGCTCGCACCCTGCTTCACCAAAGGGTTGTGTTGGATGTAGTCGGTCCTCACGTATTGATCCACCGCAGACAGATCCTTTTTCACGAAAACCGACTCCGCAAATGCTCCGATCACCTTCTTATTCGCTTCTGCTAAATTTTCTGCCATTGCCGTACCTCCTAGAGTAAAGATTAAGACAGCCACCAATGCTATTTTTCCTGCTACCTTCATTGTCGGTCCTCCTTCCATAATTTCCATCATCGCGACGACTTGTTGACAATTATAGATACTAATATTATTATTCGCAAGTAGGCACCTTTTTGTAATATAGTATGCTTTTTGAAACTATTACAAAATCCCCTGGAAGGAGAGGGTCTTAACATGAAATGGGATGTGTACAATGAACGTTGTCCGACAAGGATGGCGCTGGATCGGATTGCCGACAAATGGACCGTCCTTGTCGTCGGGGCGCTTGAGGATAAGGCGAAACGGTTCGGGGAGTTGCGACGGGAGATTGGCGGCGTGTCGCAGAAGATGCTGACCCAGACCCTACGAGGGCTTGAGCGGGACGGCCTCGTGGCCCGTATGGTATATGCCTCGGTGCCGCCGAAAGTGGAGTATTCTCTTACCGAACTCGGGCGCACTCTGGTACGTATACTTGAGGCGATACGCGAGTGGTCGGAGGAAAACATCGAGGATGTTTTGAAGTCCCGGGGTGTCTACGATAGCAGAACTAAGTCCGAGGCGGCTGATGAATGAAAGTTGCTGGTGTAATAGGGGCAAGCTGAACAAGTATTACTTGGGTTGAGACTTCAGAGGTGACAAACCATCAATAATTGTCTAACGGCTACCAGAACTTGGTAAAGCGCTGGCACACTATACCAAGCCGGTTAGCCTTTATCGTTCGGCGAAAGGTTAAGATGGTCCTTAGTGCTGTATCGAAGAATCTGAAAAGTTTTGTTCATTTATGCGCACCATCAGATGCATCCAAATGGCGCCTCATGTGCATCTCTATTAGTAAAAACCTTTCACAGAGGAGGTGCAGTGATGTCAAACGCATTATTTGATCCATCCCGGTTCAGTTATGGTCCGGCACTTATCGGCGTGGCGTTTTGGATATTCCTCGCGATTGTTGTGCTCGCCGCCATTTGGTTGGCATTTGCCAGGAATCGGGAGACGCAAAAAACAATCCGCCTGGCCATCGAAAAAGGTATGCAGCTTGATGCCGCCCTGATCGATACTCTCGTTAAACGAAAATCTGGGAAACCTGAGGATTATCAGGTCGGGGGAATCATTTGCATTGCGGTCGGTATAGGACTTCCCATTATGGGGTTTTTTATCGGGCGGATTGAGCCCGAATCCTTTTTCCCAATAGCCGGTGCTGGGATACTGGTGGGATTGATCGGTGTCAGTTTAATTGTAAGTGGCATGCTGGTAAGCCGTCGCGAGAAGGCCAGCAAGACCGGGAATCACCAGACGTGAGCCCTCCTTGTGCGAACGACCGAATGGCGTCGGCGGCTGAGCCATCTTTGGTTGCCCTAGCGATGTCGGGCGATGACAAAGCCTTTGAGGAACTCGTGCGCCGTCGGCAAGGAACTATTCGGTGGCTAATGCGACAATTGAGCGGCGATTGGGCCGTCGCGGACGATTTTGCTCAGGAAGCCTTCCTCCAAGCATGGCGAAAGCTTCGTACGCTACGGGCGCCCGGAGCGTTCGGCGGATGGCTGAGGCAGATCGCAGTCAATGTATTTCTCCAACATATCCGCCGCGCAGGCTTTGCAATCCAGGATTCCGACGAGGTGGCATCGTACTCAGTGGTTGACGATGGGAATCCCTCAGTCCAAATGGATTTGGAGAAGGCACTGGCGCGTCTTAGGCCGGGTGAGCGGCTCTGTGTGGTATTGGCTTATGGCGAGCGAATGAGTCATGGCGAGATCTGCTCGGCCACGGGCTTGCCCTTAGGCACAGTGAAGTCCCCTATTTCCCGTGGATCCGAACGGTTGCGCCAATACCTGGCAGATTATGAGGTTGGTGTCCGATGAAAAACGAACATGACATGGACCTGGTGCGCTTGTTTGCGGAAAGACCCGAGCCTGCAGAAGGCGAGATATTTGCCGAGCGGGTGTCCAAGCGGATAGCACTGCTCCGATGCACCCATCGGGTAATGCAAATCCTCCTTGCGGGTCTAGGGGTGGTAATTCTCGCCGCAATGACACCCTGGCTGATGGGCCTAACCGGCTATATCGCCCTCGGATCGAACCTTTTTGCCCATAGTGTTGTGGTCGTGATTCTCTCTCCGGTTGGTTGGGCCATCGGCGGCGGGGTGGGGCTTTTCTTTTTTCTTCAAACACGTTCGTAAGCGGCTCTCGTTTCTATCCTCGGTCGGAATCGTCTGATATAATACCCCCAAAGAGACGACCTATTCAAAAGCATTATAATGATCGGTGGGTGCCGAACGTGTCACTACCTTTAGGTGAGTAAAAGTCAAGCTTCTCCGCTAATGCGACACAGTCTCCAAGGGGGGAGGGCGAGCCTGCCTGCCGGTAGGCAGGGGTAGGGGTGATGTAAATTTACCCTTGACAAAACCAACCGATCTATGCCATTCCTTTAGCAGTTTTTTTTCTTTTAATCTTTTCCTGCAATTCTATCGCGCTTTCAGGAGGAATTTAATGACGCGTAAGATCTTAGCGGTTGGGATGATCTTGTTCTTATCTTCCGTATGCCTGCCCCACTCAGGCTCTCTTGCTGAGGAAACACATACTATCCCTTCTTCTACCAAAGAAAAGGCTTTACTCTTTACTCAAACAGAATTGGAAAAGCCCTCTTCTCAGGAATTGCCTCCCTCTCCCAAAGAATCTTCTCCAGCCTATTCTCCACCCTCAATGGAAAACCAGTTTGTTTGGAGTTTAGAGCTTCCGATCAGTGATGAATCCAATGACGATTTCAGCTTCGAGGTCCTCCCGAAGGATCGGCAAAAACAAGGACAGGAATTCGATATCCCTATTGTGATCAATGCGAAAGTGGAACAATTCATCCAACACTTTCAAACGACGGCCAGGAAGGTTTTCACAAGTTGGCTGGCACGATCAGAAAGATACATCCCCTTCATGAGAAATCTTCTAAAAGAAAACGGTCTTCCAGAAGACCTTGTCTATATGGCTCTCATCGAGAGTGGTTTCAATCCCTATGCCTATTCCAGGAGCAAAGCGGCCGGTCCCTGGCAATTCATCTATCTTACAGGAAAAAGATATGGGTTAAATTCAAATTGGTGGATTGATGAAAGGAGAGACCCTGAGAAATCGACCATTGCGGCCGCCAAATATCTAAAAGACCTCTATGATACATTCGAATGCTGGTTTCTCGCCGCTGCCGGTTACAATGCCGGTGAAGGAAAGATTGCCAGAGCAATGAAACGCTACCGGACAGAGGATTTCTGGGAATTAACAAAATATCGATACCTGAAACGGGAGACGAAAGACTATGTTCCCCAAATGATCGCCGCTGCCCTTATCGCTAAAGACCCCGAGAAATATGGATTCGTCGGCATCGAATACCAAGAGCCGCTACGTTATGATAAGGTGAAGGTGCCTGAAGTCACAGACCTTCGTCTGATCGCCCAGGCCTGCGAAGTCACCATTGATGAAATAAAGGACCTTAATCCCGAGCTATCGAGATGGTGCACCCCCCCTAACTTTCCTGATTATGAGATTAAAATTCCTTTTGGGAAGAAAGAGCTTTTTTTAAAAAATTTTGAAACCCTTTATCCCGGTGAAAGATTTCAATTCAAAACCTATAGGGTGAAAAAAAGGGATACCCTCTCAAAAATTGCCAAACTCTACCGGGTCGGCCTGGAGCCGATCCTCGAGATCAACCGATTGAATAAGAAAAGCCGTCTCTCCATAGGGATGAACCTTCTGATCCCCCTGCCAAAAGATCCGGGTCCCAAACCAGATAGCATGGCCAAGAAAAAGTCTAATGGAATAGACCAACACCGAGCTGCCTTTTAACAGCTTTTTTATGAAACGGTAAGGCAAACTTAAGAAACAATGGGGAGCAAATATCTCTTGACAACAGACCCGATTATTGTTATTGGGAACTGAAATTTTGAGGCATTCATTCCAAAATAGAAGGAGGAGATTATGAAGCAGTTCAAAGTCTTTCTTAGAGAGGATGAGATCCCAAAACAGTGGTATAACATCCAGGCAGATGTACCAATTCAAAACCCACCCCTCCACCCTGCGACAAAGCAACCAGCTGGCTTGGACTTCTTTTCACCTATCTTCCCGATGAACATCATTGAACAGGAGGTCAGCCAACAACGGTGGATCGACATCCCAGAAGAATTGCTGGAGAAACTTCTGATCTGGAGGCCAACCCCTCTTCATCGGGCTTATGCATTAGAAAAGGCATTGGGAACACCCGCCAGGATTTATTACAAGAATGAAGGGGTAAGTCCACCAGGAAGCCATAAACCTAATACGGCCGTGGCACAGGCCTATTATAACAAAGCCTTTGGCATTAAACGAATGACTACAGAGACCGGTGCAGGCCAATGGGGAAGTGCGCTTAGTTTTGCCTGCTCCCTCTTCGGTTTAGAGTTAAAGGTCTATATGGTGAGGATCAGTTATGATCAAAAACCTTATCGCCGTCTCATGATGAATACCTGGGGAGCAAACTGTGTTCCCAGCCCGAGCAAAGAAACGAATGCGGGAAGGAATGTCCTGGAAAAAAACCCTGATTCTCCTGGGAGCCTTGGGATTGCGATCGCCGAGGCCATTGAAGATGCTGTTACCTCCAAGGACACCCGATATGGCATAGGTAGTGTTTTAAACCATGTGCTCATGCATCAAACGATCATCGGGCTTGAGGCGAAGAAACAGTTGGAGAAATTTGGAGAGAAAAAGGTTGATATCGTGACAGGGTGTGCAGGTGGAGGAAGTAATTTTGCTGGTCTTGCTTTTCCATTTGTTTTGGACAAAATCAATGGGGCCAAGATTACCCTTATTCCTGCAGAACCGACTTCCTGCCCCACCATGACCCGATCACCCTTTGTCTATGATTACGGGGACAATTCAGGAAATGCCCCCATCGTTCCCATGTACAGTATCGGACATGATTTCATCCCTCCTCCCATCCATGCCGGAGGTTTGCGGTATCATGGCATTGCTCCGTCCATCAGCCAATTAATTATTGAAGGATTGCTCGAGCCCCGCGCCTACAATCAACTGGAATGTTACGCTGCGGCTGTCCTCTGGGCGAGAACCGAAGGTTTCATCCCTGCTCCTGAGACCAGCCATGCCATCGCTGTGGTGATGGAGGAGGCAAAAAAGGCCAAAGAAGAGGGAAAGGAAAAAGTCATCCTTCTCAACTGGAGTGGCCATGGACTTATGGATCTGGGTGGTTATGATTCTTATTTTAGTGGAAAACTCATCGACTACCCGTTACCAGATGAAGAGATGAAGAAAGCCCTTAAAGCTATCGAAGGATGGCCCAAACCACAAATTGTAAAGTCGATTAAATCCATTTAATCGACATTGAATCCTACAGGCCTTTCAGGGCCTGTAGGATTTTTTGTTAAATAAGCTTGTACCGAATTCCTCAAAGTCTACCGAAGCAGCATGATTGAAGAACATGATGCCCTCATCATCCGCTGCCCTCAATTAGGCGGCGAAGCCCCATTCCGATATTGTCGAACTGTTAATGAAGACCTACCCTGTCGAAGGATTATGGTCTGCTGGGAGTTCAGAATAGAGATATCAAAATTTCTGGGCGAACATTATTCGATGGACCAAATCCAACGTGCTTTGGCGCCCCCAATCAAGACGAGGATCGAGACGATTCTCGAGCACATCGAAAAAGCAAAGAAAATAAAATAAGAAAGAGCGTGATGTAAGAATATCGCGTTTTCCCGATGGGAGGTGTTCCTGTTTCCATCGATACCTGTCCTGACTGAGGAATTGAGGTCCTTAATCGAATTAGTTAAAATTTGGTAAATTTGGGTTAGAATAGGGAAAAACCGGCGCAGGCCGACTCGCATAGGGTTGATGAGGTAAGAATGTCGGAGGGAGAAAGAAGGGTTTGTCTTGGAAATGAAGCGATTGCCAGAGGGATCGTGGAGAGCGGATGTCAATTTTTTTCAGCCTATCCAGGAACCCCAAGTTCAGAAATCCTGCCTGCGGTCGTCCGGTTCAAAAAGGAAAATAACCTGAAGATTTATGTGGAATGGTCCACCAACGAAAAGGTGGCTTTTGAAAACGCACTCGTGGCATCCTATACAGGGAAGCGAGCGGCTATCGCCATGAAACAGGTGGGGCTCAATGTGGCCACCGATCCGCTGATGAGTGCGGCCTATATCGGAACCATCGGGGGTTTTGTGATCATCAGCTGCGACGATCCCGGACCTTTTTCGTCACAGACCGAGCAGGATACTCGCTTTATGGCTATGTTTGCAAAGGTCCCGGTTTTCGATCCGGCCAATCCCAAAGAGGCCCAGCAGATGTTACCCATTGCCTTCGATCTTTCGGAAAAATATCAGATTCCTGTCATCCTCCGTCCTGTTTTGAGGGTTTCCCATGCCCAGCAAACCATCACCTTCCATCCCATTCCAAAAATGGAAAAGAAGGCCAGTTTTCTACATGATCCACAGCGATGGAGCGCAACACCCCAATTCCGATTCATTCTTCATAAACAGCTTAACATTAAGCTCCAAAAAATCGCAGAAGAGCTCGATGCGATGCCCTCTCTCAATTTCGTTGAGCATGATCGGGAAAAAGCGGTTTTGGGAATCATCGCGGGCGGGATGGGTTATGCCATCGCCCGGGATATCCTTCCGGAGCTGGGCATACAGAAAGATATCCCCATCCTCAAAATAGGGACTCCCTTCCCCTTTCCCACCGGGGTGGTAGAGGCGTTCATCAAGAAATGCAATCACGTCCTGATTCTTGAAGAAACCGAACCGGTCATCGAGCTTCAGATCCGGGATAAGTCAAAAATCACCGGAAGATTAGATGGAAGGATTCCCAATGAAGGGGAGATGCTTCCCGAAGTGATTACCCAAGTGATTGCAGATCTGTGTAAAAAATACTCCATCCCTGTGGGGGAGGTTTCTTCTGCAGGTCCTCTTGAGAAGTTGGTGGCTGGGCTGGGCTTGCCCACCCGTCGCCCAACTCTCTGCTCGGGATGTCCTCATCGAGCTTCTTTTTACGCCCTGAAAAGAGCCTTCCCGAACGGAATTTTTCCCAGTGATATTGGGTGTTACACCCTGGGAATGAACATGGGAAGAGTTGATACTTGCCACGATATGGGCGCTGCCATTACCTTTGCGAGTGGCCTTTACCAGGCTTATCATCAAGATGATCAAGATATTCCCATCATTGCCACCATTGGAGATTCAACTTTCTATCATTCGGGGGCTCCAGGACTCCTAAATGCCGTTTATAATGGTTCCCGTTTCATTCTTGTGATTCTTGACAATTCCGTTACAGCCATGACGGGTATGCAGCCCACTCCGGAATCCGGAATCACAGCGGACGGTCATCCCGGGAACCCCCTCTCCATTGAAGAATTAGTGAAGGGATGTGGTGTTCAATATATCCGGGTGATCAATCCTTACGATATCAAGGGGATGATCCGGGAAACCCAGAAAGCGCACCAATATACCCGGCAACGAGATGGTGGAGTGGCTGTTCTCATCGCTCGTTACCCATGTATCATCGATCAAAAAGAGCAATTGAAGGTGAATCCCGTCAAAGTAGAAATCCGTCATACGCCTCCACCGGAAAAGGGTCTTCCACAGGTGAAAAGCGGAGAGATGGATAGATCCCTTTTGCCTGTGTTTCGAGAGGAGGCTTGTTGCCAATGCGACACATGTATGATCCAGTGTCCTGAGAGAGCCATTTCCAGGAACGAGGGCGGTTATGTCATTGATTACAATAAATGTACAGGCTGCCGCGTTTGTGTCCAGGAGTGCCCGACCTCAGCAATCGAAATGCCGGTGGTAGGCGCCTGTATTGGTTGCGGTTACTGTCTCAAACGGTTCGAGTGTCCTTCTTTGATTAGAGGAGAGGACGGCCGTGTGAAGATCGATCGATTGACCTGCGTGGATTGCGGCCTCTGCATTGAGGTTTGCGGCCAGGGAGGGATCGTCCCGGCACGTTAGAAGAGATAGAATGGCAAATGTCAAAATCCAAATGTCAAATTAATGTCAAAGTTCAAAATCAAGAATTTGGGATTTGGATTTGATTTGAAATTTGAACTTTGGCATTTGACATTTACTGTGTGTATTTGTTTAGGATTAAGATGAACGTTCAAATGATTATTTCCGGTGTGGGCGGGCAGGGTGTTCTCCTGGTGACACGGATCTTTGCGGCCTTTGCCCTTCGGGAAGGACATTCCCTCATTGGTTCAGAAGACCACGGGATGAGCCAGCGGGGAGGGTCCGTGATGACCCATTTGAAGATTGGAAATTTCAATAGTCCCCTTGTAAAGAAGGGAGGAGCGGACATCCTCCTATCTCTTGAAAAAAATGAAGCCTATAAAACCCTTTGCTATCTCAAGCCCTCTTCAAATGGTCGAGACGGCGGTCTCTGTTTTATCAATGCCTCAGATCGGCATGATATGAACCCGGAAATCAAGACCACCCTGAAGGAAAAAGGGATCGACACTTATGTGTTCGGGGCGGATCAATTAGCACGGGAAATGGGATCGGTTCAGTCAGCCAATATCGCCCTCATCGGTTTTGCCACAGCCCATCCCAGGTTTCCCTTTCCCCATAACAAACTCAAAGACGCTATAGAACAGGTAACACCTCAAAAGTTTCGAGAAGTCAGTCTGAAAATATTTGAAAAGGGATTTTTAGAAGGTCGAAAATTGATAAAAGAATAACTTTCTTTTTAAAACATCCCCTTTCCTTCATCCGTTTTTCAACGTCATTTGACAATCCAAGTAAAAAAAGATAGATTATGGGTACAATTAATTTTAAGGAGCAAACGATGTACAAGAAAATGGCTAAAAGTTTGGGGATGGGTCTCGCTTTTGTTGCTCTTCTCTTTGGCCTCTTCTTCTGTATTAATAACGACCGGGCCAATTCCCTCAGCAGCACCAAAGATGACAAGGAAAAAATCACAACGGCGAAGTCCCTCGGCAGGGCCTTTGTGGAAGTGGCCAAAAAAGTCCAACCCGCCGTGGTCAACATTACGACAGAAAAAACCATTACCATGAGACCCTGGGACAGATACGGAGAAGACTTCTTTAAGGGGAGTCCCTTCGAGGATTTTTTCAGAGGGTTCGGTTTTTCACCCCGAGAGAAAGGAAAGGAATACAGGCATAAACAGAGAAGTGGCGGGTCAGGGGTCATCGTTGATAAAGAAGGTTATATTTTGACCAACAATCACTTGGTGGAAGATATAGATAAGATCAAAATACGTCTCAATGACGGAAGGGAATTTACTGCAACGCTCAAAGGTCAAGATCCAAGAACAGATCTTGCCGTCCTCCATATCAAAGCCAAAGATCTTCCTGGAGCCACACTGGGCGATTCAGATGAACTGGAGGTTGGAGAATGGGCCATTGCCATTGGAAGCCCCTTTGGCCTGGAGCATACGGTCACGGTGGGAGTGATCAGTGCAAAAGGCCGGTCGGGGTTGGGAACGGGAAATTATGAAGATTTCATCCAGACGGATGCTTCCATCAATCCAGGCAACTCCGGAGGTCCCCTGATCAACATTGATGGAGAGGTGGTCGGGATTAATGCCATGATCATTCAGCCGGGCACAGGGATCGGTTTTGCCATTCCCATTAATATGGCCAAACAGATATTGAGCGATCTTATCAAGCAGGGAAAGGTGGTCCGACCGTGGCTGGGAATCAGCGTACAAGACCTCACTCCTGAGATGGCGGAACAATTTCAAGTGAAAGAGAAGGAGGGAGTTCTGGTCGCACAAATCCATCAAGGAACCGGCGCCGAAAAAGCAGGGCTCGTTTCAGGGGATATCATCAAATCGGTGGATGATAAAGCCATTAAAAACACCAATGAACTTATTAAAGAAATCCAAAAGAAAAAGGTGGGCCAAAAAGTAAAGCTCAACGTGGTCAGGGATGGAAAGCCCATGACCGTTGAGGTCACCACCACCGCGATGCCAGATAAACCAGAGGCCATGAAGGAAAAAGAGATAGAAGAAAAATTAGGGGCAAGAGTTCAAGAATTGACTCCTCAACTGGCTGCACGATATCAAATCTCAAGCGAAATAAAGCGCGGTGTTGTCATCATCGGCATTGAAGAGGGCAGCCCTATCGATGATATAGGCCTTCAGGAAGGGGATGTGATCCTGGAGATCAACCGAAAAAAGATCGAGACGACCAAGGATTTTGAAAAAGCGATGAAGGATCTCAGCTTAGAAAAAGGGATTGTTTTCCGCCTTCATCGGAGGGGAAATACTTTTTATCATTCTTTCAAAAAACAACCTTGAGCGAATTTACCCCGTTAGAAAAAATGCCCCGCTGTTCTGCAACAGGATTAGATTTTAGAATATTCCGGTGGTGTTTAATGCCCCGCTCGGTTTCGAGTCGCAACGCCTGGAATTTCTAACGGGGTTTACCCCGCTGCTTTGACATACCTCATCCTTAGATCATAGAGGATATAGTCGATCACCTTTTCCTCTTCGGGGGTAAGATTTCCCTTTGTCTTTTCCTTCAACATCCCGATGAGGTCTATCGTCTGTTTAGCTAAGGGAAGGTTTTTAGCTGATTTTTTTGTGAATGGATCTTGAATCTCTCCCAACTGGATAAGAGCTGACGAACTTAGAGATAAGATGAAATGAGTAAAATCAATCTCAGGGAGGAGTGCCTCCTGAGCAGAAGTATCCTCTCTGGGAGTTTCTTCAACCTTTCCCTCTTCCTTAATTATGGATTCCTCCTTCTCTTCCTTCTTGGCGCTAAACCTTTTATCCTTTACAACAAAACCCTTTTCTTGTTCTTCGTCCTTTTTATCATTTCCCATGGAAACCTCCTCAAAAGTCAAGTCTATTTTAGTAAGTTTTATATAGAATTATTTAATAAAATCAATAATATATAAAAAATACTTGACTTTTCAATCATCCTTATTATATTCTATTGTTAGCACTCTAATAAAAAGAGTGCTAATTAATCTAAGGGGTGGTTTAAATGCCAATTCTATATCTTCCTGCTGTAAAAAATTCATTAGAAACCTATCTCGTTCAAATCAATCAATTTTCACTCTTAGATCAGGAAGAAGAATTTAAACTTGCCGTAAGATATCGTAAATGCAATGATATTGAGGCTGCACACAAATTAATTACATCAAATTTAAGATTTGTTGTCAAGGTTGCTTTTGAGTATAAGTCCTACGGGGCTAAACTCCAAGACCTCATCCAGGAGGGAAATATTGGTCTGATGATGGCGGTCAAAAAGTTTAACCCTTACAAAGGGTATCGGTTTATATCCTATGCCATCTGGTGGATCAGGGCCTATATCCAAAATTTTATCATAAAAACCTGGAGCCTGGTTAAGATCGGGACGACTCAAGCCCAAAAGAAACTTTTCTATAAGATTGGAAAGGTAAGAAA
>CAZEKS010000013.1:0-14671 GCA_964512795.1 uncultured Syntrophaceae bacterium | reverse complement strand
TGTGTAACAAGCTGAAAGAATTAGATAAGATGAAGTCCGATTTTTTCTCTTCTATCGCACACGAGCTACGCAACCCCCTCTCTACGATCAAAATGGGAGCAGGCCTCCTAAAGGAAGGCGCAGAAGGACCGGTGACAGAAGGGCAAAGAAATCTCCTGGCTGTACTCGAAAAGGAAAGTAGCCGATTGATAGAGATGCTCAACTCCTTATTAGACCTTTCCAAAATGGAAGCGGGAATGATGTCATTCAATCTTGAGCCCAAAAATATTCGTCCTCTGATTGATCAAGCGGTTGAGGAAATAGGTCCTCTCATCGAAGCCAAGAAAATCCATCTTGAAGTCAGGGCTACGGAGGGATTGCCAATCATAAAGATCGACAGTGAAAGGATTCTTCAAGCACTGCGGAATATTATTGGAAACGCGGTTAAGTTCACTCCTGAGGCGGGTCGAGTAAGAATTTCCGTTCGATCTATCGACCATCAAGTGGAAGTTTCGGTTGCAGATACAGGTCCGGGTATACCCGCTGGAAATCTCGTTACCATTTTTGAAAAGTTTCAACAGGCAACGACCGGAGGATCATCAATTCAAGGGACGGGCTTGGGTCTAGCCATTGCCAAGCAAATCATAGCGCGTCACGGTGGTAAGATATGGGCAGAGAGCAGATCAGGGCAAGGAAGTACTTTTATTTTTGTATTGCCAGCCTGATTTTCATTTTAATTTTCAGTTGTGCAGGGATTAGGGATGCCATTTTACAAAATCAAGCCCAGGAATATCTCTTGCGCGGTCAGAAGCTTCTCTCTCATAGGAATTATGAGGGGGCCACGAACGAGTTCCAAAAGGTTCTTTTACTTCCCCCCGACAAACCTCTAAAAGACGAGGCCCTTTTTAACATGGGGCTGGTCTATGCTCATTTCGGAAATCCCAAAAAAGATTATGAGAAGTCTCTTAATCTTTTCCTGAAGGTTTTGAATGATTACCCTAAGAGTCATCAAGTGGAACAGGCCAAAATATGGGTGGGGGTGCTTCTGGAGAATTTTGAAACAAACAAAAAAGTGGGAAAACTAAAAGAGGCGATGAAGAATAGGGAGGAGAGGAAAGAGACGTTTAAGGAACCAAAAAGAAAAGAACAACAGGAAACAAGATTTGAAGAATATGGAGAAGGCAGAGAGAACCTCATCCAGAGTCAGAAGCTTCTTGTTCGGGGGAATTACGAGGGGGCGATTGTTGAAAACCAGAAGGTTTTATCCCTGCCCGATCTCAGATCCCCAAAAGACGAGGCCCTTTTTAATTTGGGACTTATTTATGCCCATTTCAAAAATCCACGGAGGGATATTGAAAAATCCCTGGAATATTTCAAAAGGCTGATCAAGCATTACCCCAAAAGTTCTTTCGTTGAACAGGCAAAAACCTGGGTAGGGATTCTTGAAGAAAATGAGGAATTAAACTATCTCATTCAGAAGCTCAAACAGGTAGATATTGACATCGAAGAAATGAAGAGGGAAAAACCACCCTAAAAGCCAACTTGATTTTTATGTAAATATGATGCAAAAACTTTTTTCGCTTTTGATAAATATCCTTAATGTATAAAAAATTACGTTTTCTCTCTGCCACGGTTCTGGATCTAAAACCTCAATTCACATAGGATTCCTGCTTACATTGACCCGATGAACAAGTTTTTCTTCAACTAACCGTTGCCCCTTCTCGAATTTCCCGAAAACAATCATCTTCTTCAGTTGATTGTAGACTTCTTCGCTCAGCATGGATCTCTTCACCTTCCGTTGTCATAATGCCTCGTGCAGGTGGCCGTTGTAGCATGCAGGCGAGGCCTTATACTTCTGGGGCAAAAAATCGATGGATATTGCAAAAAAAATAATTATAGTGTAAAAAACGTCAAGAATGGAGACCAAAGACTATTTAGATATTAAAGCCGCCGTCATCCTGATCGTGGTGACATTGCTTTGGGGTTTTAATTATCCTGCAATGAAATATTCAAACCAAGGTGTGTCGCCAATCTTTGCGTCGACCTTACGATCTATCATCGCTTCAATTTGTGGATTGATCTACTGTCTCAGGAAGGAAGAGAAGTTATTTCACACAGATGTAAGGCTCTTTCATGGGGTCATGGTGGGCCTTTTGTTCGGAGCGGAGTTCGCCTGTATCTATTTCGGCTTGCTCTATACGGATGCCGCTCGCTCTGTGCTCTTTGTCTATTTGAGTCCTTTTGTCGTTGCCATTGGAGCCCATTTCTTTCTCAAGGGGGATCGGTTGACCTCTCTAAAAATATTGGGTCTCGTCTTAGCTTTTACGGGTATCTTCGTCGTCTTTGGCGGAAGACCCAAAATAGCCAAAGCAACAATGCTTTTTGGAGATATTTTGCAAATCACGGCGGCCGTCTTGTGGGGAGCTACAACGCTTTACATCAAGAGGTTCATGGCAACCAAGGTTGAACCGATACACACCTTCCTTTATCAGCTTTTCTTCTCGATCCCCATTCTGCTCATCGTGAGCATCATTCTTGAGCCGAGGTGGATTTATAGGATCGATCCTTATATCATCGCTTCTCTCTTCTATCAATCGGTCATCATTGCTTTTATGACTTATCTAATATGGTTCAAACTCATCCACAAATATTCGGTTAGCAGGCTCTCTGCCTTCACCTTCTTTACCCCAATCTTCGGGGTTCTCTTTAGCGTCCTTTTTCTGCACGAGGAACTGACTGTTTCTTTGATGATAGGCCTTCCCATGGTCTCCATTGGGATTTTTCTCGTGAACTGGAGAAGAAGGATAGCAATTTAATGTGAGGTGCTTCGATGCCCATCGGAATATTCATTGCACTCTTTGGTTATCTTTTAGGGTCGGTCCCCACTGGACTTCTTCTCACCAAACTCTTTTCCAAAGTGGACCCCAGAAAAATTGGAAGTAAAAATATTGGGGCGACTAATATCTTTCGGACCGTCGGAAGGTCATTAGGTATCTTGACATTAATTGGAGATGTGTTAAAGGGGGTGATCCCTACGGTAATCGCCATGTATTGGGTTCCTGCGGATCAATGGGGTCTTTCGCGGGGCGTATGGATAGCCCTTGCAGGGTTAAGTCCATTTCTCGGCCACGTCTTCTCAATCTTTCTCGGGTTTAAAGGTGGAAAGGGTGTGGCTACCGCTTTGGGTTTTTACCTTCCGATCTCAACGGTCCCAGTCCTTATTGAGCTTTTAATCTTTGCAGGGATCGTTTGGAAGTGGAGGTACATCTCTCTTGGATCCATCATTTGCGCAACAACCATTCCAATTCTGATTGCCTTTTTTAGGGATGAATCTCAGGCCTATTTCATTGTAAGTGTGATGATTGCCGCCCTAATTCTCTATCGACACCAGTCCAATATCTCCAGGCTTTTGCAAGGAACAGAGAATAAGTGGAAGATAGACAGTAGGCAGCAGGCAGAAAGCACTAAGCAGTAAAGAAGCCCAATTCAAAACCGAGATCCCGAAACAATACTGGAACAAGTTCAGCACAGGGTTCGCGATAACAAAAAGGCGAGAACCAGATTCCCTTGTGTTCTTGTTTTAGCATTATTTTTTTCAGCCTACTGCTTACTGCCTGCTAAAGTTTTTTTAGGGCGGCCCT
Organism: uncultured Syntrophaceae bacterium; assembly: GCA_964512795.1. Lineage (GTDB taxonomy): Bacteria > Desulfobacterota > BSN033 > BSN033 > UBA1163 > UBA1163. Next base: position 11,051 of record CAZEKS010000013.1, on the reverse strand, counting down.
GACTCTTTTCTCCCTTTTTGAAAGTCTTCTTGAGAGTCCTTTTTTGTTAATCCCTTTTTCTTCTTCCTCTTCTTCAAGGCTCTCTTCAAACCTGTTAGAAGAGGCTTCCAGCTTTTCGAAAAATTGCTCAGACGGAATCACGGCAACGTCCATTCGTTCAGCAAATCTTGATATATCTCGATCCGAAGTAATGACCATCGCTTCGGAACCTTTCTCTTTGACCAGCCGTTTAATCACCTCGTCCGCCTTTTCTCCTAATTTGGAGTAGATGATCTCCATCTCCCTTTTCTTCTCCCTTTTTTCCGTGTTCCAACCTCCCTGCCATCCATCGAAAACAACCGTCATCGCCCAAGATTTAAGTTTCTGATAGGCTGAAAGTTGATCAATGAGGCGGCCCCGCTCCCGTCGGAGTTGGGTGGAATTGAGACGGGTCAAAGAGCGGTTAACGTGAAGGAGATTATAACCATCGATGATGAGATGCATGCGATAATATCGTGTCCGTGCCCGTGATCCGTGTCCGAAATAATTAAAAAAAGGCCAGACAAGCTGTTCAATGACTTCCGGACACGTGACACGGTCACGTTCTTATAGATAGTCCAACCACTCTCTGTACTCAGGGTTTTTCCCTTTGACGATATCGAAAAAGGCGGCTTGAAGTCCTTGGGTTACTGGACCTGGTTTCCCATTACCAATGATACGATCGTCGACTTCCCGGATGGGTGTCAGCTCTGCTGCCGTCCCTGTAAAAAAGGCTTCTTGAGCCGTATAAAGTTCATCCCGAGTAAAACGTTCCTCCAAGAGTGTGATCTTTTTTGCCTTGGCGATCTGAATCACGGAATCCCGAGTGATCCCAGAAAGAATGGAGGTGAGTGGAGTCGTTTTCAACACTCCGTTTTTCACCATGAAGATATTCTCTCCACTGGCCTCTGAGACATAGCCTTCCGTATCGAGCATCAAAGCCTCGTCATATCCCATCTTCATCACTTCCCTCTTAGCCAGAACCGAATTGACATAATTGCCGCAGATCTTCGCTTTGGTCATCATTACGTTGACGTGATGACGGGTGTAAGAGGAAACCTTTACCCGGATTCCCTTTTCTAAAGCTTCTTCCCCCAGATAGGCTCCCCATGACCATGTGATAATCGCCACTTGAATCGGATTGTCTCCAGGATAAACCCCCATCACCCCTTCTCCAATGAAGACGATCGGTCGGATATAACCTTCTTTCAATCGATTCACCCGCAACGTCTCTTTACAGGCCTCTAAAATCTCCCTCTTGGAATAAGGGATTTTGATATCTCCGATCTGGGCAGAATCGAAGAGTCGGTCTACATGCTCCCTTAATCTGAAGACTGCAGACTTCCCGTCATGACCAAGATAACATCGGATTCCTTCAAAGACTCCCAAACCGTAATGAAGACTATGCGTCAAGATGTGGACATTGGCCTCTTCCCACGGGATCAATTTCCCGTCCATCCAGATCTTCGATACTTTCTGTACCATAAATCCAACCCTCCAGAATAAATTCAATATTATACGGGTATCATTTATTACCCTATTTTGGGCCGATTGTCAAAAGGAAGTTTAGAGGGGTAAGCATCTTTTTTTCCGTGACCACCATGAGATGCCCCCCTCACCCTATCCCTCTCCCCTCTGGAGGGTGAGGGGGTGCTTCGGGTCTCAATGAAATGTTTACAAGTCCTTTCGGCTATGGTAATAGTTATTACTCTATCAAGAGATATCTGAAAAGGCTTGATATATTTTTTTTGAACGATGCAAATCATTAATTCCCCTGTGTCTCCTTTAGCAAAAGGGGGTGCGGGAGGATTTGAGCAGGAGGAGCAAAATGGAAAGGACTTTGATTACAGGAGGAGCAGGATTTCTCGGCTCTCATCTCTGCGAATTTTTCATTGCTCAGGGGCATGAGGTTATCTGTATGGATAATTTGATTAAAAAAGAGAATATTGAAAACATCGCTCAATTAATGGAGCATGAAAGATTTAAATTCATCAAATACGATGTGACCGAGTATCTTCATGTGGAGGGAAAGCTCAACTATATCCTCCACTTCGCGTCCCTCGCGAGCCCAAAGGATTATCTCGATTATCCAATTCAAACGTTAAAAGTGGGATCGTTAGGCACTCATAAAGCACTCGGTTTAGCAAAGGAAAAGAAAGCAAGGTTTCTCCTCGCCTCGACCTCTGAGGTTTACGGAGACCCCATGGTCCATCCCCAGCCAGAATCGTATCCGGGAAATGTTGATCCGGTCGTACCCAGAGGAGTCTACGATGAAGCGAAAAGGTTTGCGGAAGCCATTACCATGGCTTACCATCGAACTCACGGTCTCCAAACCCGAATTGCACGGATCTTCAATACCTATGGCCCGCGCATGAGACTTGACGATGGAAGGGCACTGCCCAACTTTATGGTTCAGGCATTGAAGGGAGAGGATATCACGGTTTATGGAAACGGCACTCAAACCCGCAGTTTCTGTTATGTGGATGACTTAATTGAAGGAATCAAAAAACTTCTTGATTCCGATGTAGCGGACCCCGTCAATTTGGGAAACCCTGAGGAGATCACCATCTTAGACTTCGCCAAAGAGATCATCAACTTGACCGCACGAAAAAGTCGGATTATTTTTTGTCCTTTGCCCCAGAATGACCCCAAGGTAAGACAACCGGACATCACCAGGGCAAAAACGATATTAGGATGGGAACCTAAAGTAAGTCGTCAAGAAGGACTGAGAAGAACGCTTCAATATTTCGAAGAAAAACTTTCCAACACTAAATGATAAACACCTTATGGCCTGGAACAGAGCGCCTACCTACTCTGCCTACCGGCAGTCAGGCGCAAGCAGGCATCGAGCAAATCGTCAAGAATCTTTGCGTCCAGCGCTTTGTCAGGGAGTCAAAATCCTGACTGGGATGCGTTTTGTTAAAATGGACTTGGCGGTGTGAACCCCAGAGAGGACCTCTGAAAAATGCTCTTCCCCTTCGGCGAAATGAAGCCTAAGTTTCTTAATCCATTCTCCAGGAAATGAATATCCACGGAGATCTAAGCAATCCGCGATCCCTCCGATGAGAGCCTCTGCCAATTTACCACAACCCACGTTGTAGTTCTCTTCATAAGGAAGGGAAAGGCAGATATTGAAAGCGTCCAGTTTCTTTAGGATCTCTAAAAGATGGGGAGGAAGTTCCCGGAGGCGAAGATTATTATATTCTTTCACTTCCCCGAGACCGAGGAGAAGGGTCAACCGGGGTATGACCCTTCCCTGTGTGGGGATTAAAGTTGCCTCCTTCCAATCACCGGTTAACTTCTTTTCCATCAGGAGTCGAGATAATTTTCCATTGAGCCTCCAATCGATCCAGCCACTCGATCCCTTAAGAGGCCTCTCATCCTTAAAAAATCCGGTGACCAGGATATCGCACTCCTTAACATCAACCCTTTCTTTGGAAAGAATGATATCCATATTCCTTCTTAATTAGAAGCCCTCGGTCGTTGGGTTAGGGTAATGATGCCCATATTATTTAGGGACGATGCGCATTAAACGATAAACGATGAACAGTTTATTATCTTTTTTGTTCATTGTTCATTGTCCATCGTTCATTGTACTAAGCGGGCCTCCTGACCTTAACCAAAAGCCTCGTTCCATTAGATAGGTTTCCGGACAACCTCATTCTGGATTCGGTCTAAAATGCCGTTGATAAAACTTCCAGAGTCCTCGGATCCATATCGTTTTCCGAGATCAATGGCTTCGTTCATGGTAACTTTAGGAGGAATCCCTTCACAGTAGAGGAGTTCAAAAAGAGCCATACGGAGAATATTTCGGTCAATCATGTTGATCCGATCTAAACGCCAATTTTCTGAGTATTGTTCAATGAGCCGATCGAACTCCTGGCAATGCTCCAAAACACCCAAAACAAGATGTTTCAGAAACTCATCTGCCTCTCCATTGGGCGAAAAATGTTCCTGGAATCGAGTAAGGGCCGTGATGGCCTCCTGCTTCGTAATATTCAATTGATAAAGAACCTGGAGAGCAAATTCCCTCGACTTTCTTCTTCTCCGCAAACTATCCTTTACCCTTTCCTATCTCCTTCACGAGATTGGCCATTTCGATGGCTGACATCGCTGCCTCAAAACCTTTATTCCCGACTTTGGTCCCTGCCCTTTCAATCGCCTGTTCTATGGTATCGGTGATCAGCACCCCGAAGGAGATCGGAACTTCACTTTCCAAGGTGAGGCTGGCAATTCCTTTGGTGACTTCATTAGCAATATAAGCAAAATGAGGAGTGGCTCCGCGGATCACGGAGCCTAAGCAGATGATGGCATCGTATCGTTCGCTCTTGACCATCTTCTTTGCAACAAGGGGAATCTCAAAGGCCCCCGGAACCCGAGCTACCGCGCAATCCCCTTCCTCCGCCCCACTTCGCCGTAAGGCATCCATTGCCCCTTCCAGAAGTCGCTCGCCAATAAAGTCATTGAACCGGCTTAAGACAATCCCGAACTTGAGTCCCTTGGCCATCAATTTGCCTTCGAAGGTCTTCACCATCTTCTTCTCCTTTCGTTGTTTATGACTTGTGATACGTGTCTCGTGAATTCTCCCGAATTCCTCCTACAGGGCTCATTGCTTTATAATTCATAACTCTCAATTCTAAACTCTTAACTCTAAATTCTTAATTCTATTCTCCTGATTTGATGGAGAGCAGGTGACCCATCTTCTTTGCCTTCGCCTTGAGGTATTCAATATTCTCATGATGGGGTTTTGTCTCGATCGGTACCCTCTCGACCACCTCAATGCCATATCCTTCCAGACCGATGATTTTTCGAGGATTGTTGGTCATCAGGCGAATCCTATGAAGACCGATATCCGCAAGAATCTGAGCCCCGATTCCATAATCCCTCATATCAGCCTTGAATCCCAATGCCTCATTGGCTTCCACCGTATCTTTCCCCATATCTTGAAGGCAGTAGGCTCTCAATTTATTGACCAATCCGATTCCTCTTCCTTCCTGCCTCATATAGACGATAACACCTTTCCCTTCTTTTTCTACCATGGCCATGGCCGTGTGAAGCTGTTCTTCGCAGTCGCACCGCTTGGATCCGAATACATCACCGGTCAGACATTGAGAATGAACCCTCACCAGGACTTTGTCCTCTGGTCCGATCTCCCCTTTAACCAAGGCGATGTGGTGATAGGGGTCCACATCGTTTTCATAGGCAATGGTTGTAAACAAACCACCGTATTTTGTTGGAATGGTGGCGGTGACAATCCTTCGAACCAACGATTCTTTATTCAGGCGATATTTGATCAAATCGGCAATGGTTACGATCTTTAGCCCATGTTCTTCAGCAAAGACCAGAAGATCAGGCATCCTTGCCATTGTCCCATCATCCTTCATGATCTCGCAGATCACCCCTGCTGGCTTAAGCCCCGCCAATCTCGCTAAATCGACCGATCCTTCAGTCTGGCCGGTTCGGACCAACACCCCTCCCTGTCTTGCTCTTAACGGAAACACATGACCGGGTGAGACCAAATCTTCGGGGCGGATATTTTCATCCACAGCCGTTAAGATAGTGGTTGCCCGGTCAGCAGCCGAAATACCCGTGGTGACCCCTTTACGTGCATCGATGGAGATGGTGAAAGCGGTCTGAAACCGTGATGTATTTTCAGAGACCATCATTGGGAGACGAAGCTCATTGAGTTTTTCGTCCGTTAATGAAAGACAAATCAATCCCCTTCCATATTTTGCCATAAAATTAATGGCCTCAGGCGTCACCTTCTCAGCGGCCATGGTAAGATCGCCTTCATTTTCGCGATCTTCGTCATCGACCAGGATCACCATCTTCCCTTGACGGATATCCTCTAATACGGCCTCAATTCTATGTATCATTTAAACCTCTCCCTCTCCTTTCGTAAAACCGTGCTCCATTAAAAAAGACAGATCTATATTGCCAGATTTCCTGTCCACCCGGCCAAAAAGCTTTTCCACATATTTCCCAAAAATATCAGCTTCTACATTGACCCGATCCCCGATTTCTTTATCCATGAGAGTGGTTTTTTCAATCGTATATGGGATCAGGGTCATTTGAATCTCCCCTCCCTGATATTCATTCACCGTCAGGCTGATTCCATCAATAGCGATGGACCCTTTTTTTACAACATACCGTGACACCGACTCAGGAATTCTTATCCTCAATTGAAAGAAATCCCTTTCCTTCCTCTTTTCTACAATCATTCCAATCCCGTCGATGTGCCCAGTTACAATATGCCCGCCCAGGCGATCAGTCAACTTTAGCGCTCTTTCCAAATTGACCTGGTCCCCTTCTCTCAATTCCCCCAATATTGTTTTTTGAAGAGTCTCTTGGGAGAGATCAAGTTCAATAACCTGTTCCTTCTTCTGAACAATCGTTAAACAAACTCCATTAATATTAATACTATCACCGAGTTGCACTTCTGTCAAATAAGGCGGCAGCTCTAAATTTAACCTCTTTCCTTGCCCCTGATATTCTATCCGCAAAACCTTCCCCTTATCTTCTATGATTCCAGTGAACATTACTCTGTCCCCTATCCTAAATATCCTTCTAAAAGTATATCTTCTCCCATCTTTCTTGTCTTAATTTCCTTTAGGGCTATTGCCTCTTGGAGGTTGGATACTCCTCTGCCCCCAAAGATTCCCAGAGCCTGGTGATCACCGATCAATTTCGGGGAAAGAAAGAGAAGGAGCTTATCGATCAAACCTTCGTCCAAGAACGAGCCATTGACCTGACTTCCTCCTTCCACCAGAAGGCTCATCATCCCCATTTCCCCTAATTTGGAAAGACATGACCTCAAATTAATCCTTTCCTCTTTGGAATCGAAGATCAAGATCTGGACTCCTCTGTTCTCTAATCTTTCTATTTTATCTCTTGGCGCTAACTCTGTTGTAGCGATGATTGCTCTTGAAGGAGAAGTTCCAATCACTCTGGCTTCTCCTGAAATCTTCAAACGACTATCGAGAATAATTCGATAGGGGTCTCTCCCTCCCCTGATCCTGGCTGTAAGCAGTGGGTCATCTTTCAATACCGTTCCAATGCCCACAAGAACCCCATCTACTTGATTCCTCAATTTGTGGACGAAACGTCTCGAAGCTTCTCCAGAAATCCATTTGGAATCACCATTTCGGGTTGCTATTTTAGCATCCCATGTAGCGGCCGCCTTTAAGATAACAAAAGGTTCTTTTTTCAAGATATATTTGCAAAAGGCCTCGTTTAATCTCCGACATTCCTTTTCCAAAATCCCAACTTCAACCTCGATGCCGGCCCTTCTCAGAATCTCAATCCCTTTCCCTTTCACCAATGGGTTGGGGTCCTCCATCCCAATGACCACGCGTTTCACGCCCGCTTCAATCACCTGGGGGGCGCAGGGAGGAGTCTTTCCGTAATGGGTGCAGGGTTCCAGATTGAGATAAAGGATGGCCCCTCTGGCTTCTTCTCTCGCCCGTTGGAGTGCGACGACCTCAGCATGAGCCTCTCCTGCTTTCGCATGGTACCCCTCCCCAACCAGTTTGTCACCTTTCACTAAAATAGCACCCACCATAGGGTTGGGTGAGGTTCTTCCATTTCCCTTTTCGGCAAGACGGAGAGCTCGTTTCATCCATTGTTCGTCATCCATAAGCTAAGTTTTAATCAAAACCGGTACCTTAAATGTCAAATCAAATCCAAAGTTCAAATGTCAACGCCGCTTTGGATTTTGAGCTTTGACATTCATTTGACATTTGGGCTTTAAACTCTTGCTTCGCCAGTCTGCGGTAGGTAGGAAATTCGCGCTTCAGATTTCGAGATTATTTCTTTTTCACCTCTTCCTTATTCCCAAGGAGGTCTTTCAACTCATCTATGAACTCTTGGATGTCTTTGAATTGCCGATAGACAGAGGCGAATCGAATATAGGCCACTCCATCTAAACGGTGGAGTTCCTCCATTACCCTCTCCCCAATCTCAGTGCTTTTGACTTCCCTTTCTCCTCCCTCCTGGAAATGGAGTTCGATGCGATTGACAATCTTTTCAATCACGTTAATACTGATGGGCCTCTTCTCGCAGGCCTTTTTCAGGCCGTTGAAGATCTTAAGGCGATTAAAAGGTTCTCTTCGGCCATCCTTCTTCACGACCAATGGAAGGGCATCCTCTGCCCTCTCGCTGGTGGTAAATCGTTTATGGCAGCCGAGACATTCCCTCCTTCGTCGAATGCTGTCTTTATCTTTTCCCAACCGGGAATCGACCACTTTACTCTCGAGATGATTGCAAAAAGGGCATTTCATATGATTCGAATGTAGTGAATGGAAGGTGAAATGTGGAGCTTTATATCCCCTTTCTAATTTCTACCCTCTACCCTCCGTTTTCGGTTAAACTTTCTAATTTTGACTCCTGACTCTTTTAACATCACCTTGGCCAAGGAATCAGCATAGCCATCTTCGTAGACGACCTTCTGAATTCCTGCGTTGATGACCATTTTTGAACAAATAATACACGGGTGGTTGGTGCAGTAAAGGGTCGCTCCCCGAATCCCCACTCCGTGGTAGGCGGCTTGGATAATTGCATTCTGCTCACCATGGAGACCCCGGCAGAGTTCGTGTCGCTCCCCGGAAGGGATTCTTCGTTGCTCCCGAAGACAACCAATGTCCACGCAGTGTTCCAGCCGGGCAGGAGCTCCATTGTAACCTGTGGCCAAGATTTTTTTATCTTTGACGAGGACAGCTCCTACCTGCCTTCGCAGGCAGGTCGATCGCTTAGCAACGAGACGAGTGATATCCATGAAATACTCTTCCCAAGAGGGTCGATGGGAAGAAACTTTTTTTTTATCTTTCTCTTTCAAGGGTAAGCCATTCAGAGGATGGTATTTAGATTGAATGTCAAATTCCAAATACTAAACTTTTCAAATTTGAGCTTTGACATTCATTTGTCATTTGGATTTTGACCGGCAAGTGCCCCACAAGCCCCGCCTTGTAGGCGGGGTCAAGGGGCACAATCAAAATGATATTTCCTTTCAGGGAAGCCCCGGCCTGTGGCCGGGTAGCTTCACATTTGAAATTAATAAATTCTACTTAAATTTTTCCTTTCCAAGGCCTCGATTTTTTCTATTCGTCTTTTATGCTTTCCTCCAGCGAAAGGGGTTTCCAACCAGACCTTCACGATTTCTTTTGCCAATTCCTTTCCCACAATCCGGCCACCCACAATCAAGATATTGGCATCATTATGCTCCCGACTACAGCGGGAAGAATAAAGGTCGTTGGCCACAGCTGCTCTGATTCCTGGAAATTTATTTGCCACTATGGACATTCCAATGCCCGTACCACAGATGAGGATCCCCCTTTCCAATTCTCCACGAGAGACCTTCTCCGCCACCAGGGCTCCAAAATCTGGATAATCCACTGAATCTTCGTTGAAGGTGCCCATGTCAATGGCTTTGACATCGAGTGATTTTAAGAAACCCTTCAGTTCTTCTTTAAGCTCGAAGCCTGCATGGTCACAGGCCAACCCAATCTGCATGCGTTATCCTACAAATTTTTTGAAGACGAGCGTGGCATTGGTGCCACCAAATCCGAAGGCATTAGACATGGCAACCTTTATCGGTTTTCGTCTTGCCACGTTGGGTACATAATCTAAATCACATTGTGGGTCGGGTTCCTCATAGTTAATGGTAGGTGGCATGATCCCATCCCGAATGGCTAAAATCGTGAAAATGGCTTCTGTGCTTCCGGCGGCCCCTAAGAGATGGCCGGTCATCGATTTGGTTGCACTGATGGGTACCTCTTTGGCATGATTACCGAATACCGCCTTAATGGCAAGTGTCTCGGTGAAATCATTGAGGGAAGTCGAGGTTCCATGGGCATTGATATAATCCACATCCTCCGGCTTCAGCCCAGCATCTTTCATGGCCATCTTCATGCATCGTACAGCGCCGTCACCATCCGGGGATGGGGCAGTAATATGGTAGGCATCGCCTGTGTAGCCGTAGCCTATCAATTCCCCATAGATCTTTGCCTTTCGCTTTAACGCAAACTGCAATTCTTCCAAAATAAGAATTCCTGCGCCTTCTGCGACAACAAAACCATCCCGATTCTTCTCAAAAGGCCGGCAGGCTTTCTCTGGTTCATTATTTCTCGTTGAAAGAGCCTTCATTGCATTGAACCCGCCAATAGTGAGCGGGGTAATATTAGCTTCGGTCCCACCCGCAATCATGGCTTCAGCATCTCCATAAACAATGGCACGGAAGGCATCTCCTATACAATGCCCCCCTGTTGCACAGGCTGTGACAACACAAGTGTTTGGCCCTTTAGCACCAAATTGGATAGCAATATGGCCAGAGGCGAGATTGGCAATAAGCATCGGGATGAAAAATGGCGAGATTCGGCCCGGTCCCTTTTCCAAAAGGATTTTATGATATCTTTCAATACTCGGCAATCCACCCAGGCCTGTCCCCACGATTACCCCGGTCCGCTCAGAGTTTTCCGCAGTGATGGTCAACTGAGCATCTTCCAGAGCCTCTTTGGTGGCAGCGAGGGAATACTGTATGAAGAGATCCATTTTTTTGATCTCTTTCTTATCAATGTATAACTCTGGATTGAAGTTCTTGATCTCCCCTGCAATCTTCGTCTCAAATCCATTGGCATCAAACCGGGTGAGGGGACCAATGCCTGACTTTCCTTCACAGACATTTTTCCACGCTGTTTCGACTCCGATTCCAATGGGGATCACCAACCCCATTCCTGTAATCACAACCCTTCTTCTCAAAATCTCATCCTTCCTTCAGCATATAGCCGGGCGAGAATCCTTACTGAGTAACATGGGATTGGATATATTCAATAGCATCTCCAACGGTTAGGATCTTCTCTGCCTCTTCGTCGGAGATCTCTATATTGTATTCCTCCTCCAAAGCCATGACCAACTCGACTAAATCGAGAGAATCCGCTCCCAAGTCATCAACGAATTTAGCCTCCGGAGCCACCTCGTTTTCATTGACACCCAACTGCTCTACGATAATCTCTTTGACCCTCTTCTCAATGGACATGTAA
>CAZEKS010000012.1:0-15002 GCA_964512795.1 uncultured Syntrophaceae bacterium | reverse complement strand
AAAAAGGCTGGGCATTCGTCCTTCAAGAATCTATCACAGCGGGAAGAAGAGGGCCAAGCAAACCGCTGGGATCATTGCGGAGGCCTTCGGTCTGTCTATTCAGCTTGGCCAGGGGCTCAATCCGAACGACGACGTCCATCTGTGGGTAGAGCGAATATCCAGAGAGGCAGAGGACCTTATGATTGTCGGCCACCTGCCGTTTCTGGAAAAGCTTGCCTCCATTCTTGTTTACGGCGACGAAAGGGCAAAGGCAGTGATGTTTCGGTACAGCGCCATCGTATGTTTGGAAAAAAAAGAGTCCGGAAGATGGGCAGTGGACTGGGTTATCAAACCGGAGATGGTTTAAGGGACAGAGGGATCGGTAATTGAGAAGACATATTGTTCGAAAATCTCCCCTTACCCCTCTTTGCCAAAGAGGGGTAATTCTTCCCTTTGTAAAGGGAGGGGAAGAGGGATTTAGATGCGTATTCTTTTATGCGATCAAATTCCTATCCAAAGAACGGTATTGGATTGCTTCGGAGAGATGGGCGGGTTGGATGTTTTCCTGGCCTTCCAAATCGGCAATGGTCCGGGCCACCTTTAGGATGCGTGTATAAGCCCTGGCGCTTAATCCGAACTTATCGATAGCCAATTCCAGCAATTTTTGACTGGCCTCATCGACCTGGCAAAACTTCTTGATATGGCGGTTCGTCATCTGGGCATTGCAGTAGATCTTCAGCCCTTTGAAGCGATTGAGCTGGGTTTTTCTGGCCGCATCGATTCGTCGTTTCATTTCCCTGGACGATTCCCCTGCTTCACGACTCGCTAAGTCGCGATACTTCACTGCGGGAACTTCAATGTGGATATCGATTCGATCCATCAACGGGCCGGAGATCTTGGATCGATAACGCTGAATCTGAGGAATGGTGCAAGTGCATTCGTTGTTGGGGTCACTATAATAACCACAGGGGCAGGGGTTCATGGCAGCGACCAGCATAAAGCGTGCAGGGTAGGTGAGGGAGGTGGCTGCCCGGGCGATCGTTACCCTCTCCTCTTCTAAAGGTTGACGCATTACCTCCAGAACGTTCTTCTTGAATTCGGGCAATTCGTCCAAGAAAAGAACTCCGTTATGAGATAGACTGACCTCCCCGGGTTTTGGGATCTGTCCTCCTCCAATGAGGCCTGCATCCGAGATCGTGTGGTGAGGGCTACGGAACGGTCGGGTGACGATGAGAGCGCTATCCGTAGGCATCAGACCCATCACGCTGTGAACCTTTGTCGTTTCGAGACTCTCCTCAAAATTCATATCCGGCAGGATTGTGGGGAGTCGTTTCGCAAGCATGGTCTTTCCAGAGCCAGGTGGACCGATCATAATGACATTGTGACCCCCTGCAGCAGCCACTTCCAGACAACGCTTCACATGCTCCTGGCCCTTCACATCATTAAAATCAACCGGATAATTCATTTCTGTCTTGAAGATATCATCGAGATCCACTGCAACCGGATCAATATGAAGATCTCCATTTAAGAATTGAACACAATCCGAAAGAGTATCCAGAGGAAGGATCTCAATCCCTTTCACTACGGCTGCTTCTTTAGAGTTTTCCCTGGGCAGAAGGATCCCTTTGAGGTCTGCATCTCTCGCTGTCACGGCAACGGGGAGCGTCCCTTTTATCGGCTTGACCTGCCCGTCGAGGGAGAGTTCACCCAAAATGAAATATTGAGAGAGCTTTCCCTTCTGAACGACCTCAGTGGCTGCCAGGATGCCAATGGCCATGGGGAGGTCGAAGGCCGTCCCCTCCTTCTTGATATCGGCTGGAGCCAGATTGACTGTAATCCTCCGGGAGGGGAAGTCATAGCCACAGTTCTTGACAGCTGCTTTGACCCTGTCCTTGGATTCCTTCACCGCCCCTTCAGGAAGCCCAACGGTTGCAAAGGCAGGAAGGCCCTGAGCAATGTCTACCTCCACTTCTACGACATAGGCATCGATTCCAAAAACTGCACTGCTTAAGACCTTGGCTAACATAATTAGTTTATTTATATCAGAATTGTATAGATCAGACAATTGAAAAATCAAACAAAAAGTTTACAAAGCATAACCAAGCTGATATAATCAACCCCCGAAAACGCTTAGCCTATTTTAGCGATGTTATTGACCTATCTCTTAGGAGATGAGGTTCAAAGGGGTTAAAGAGAAGAGTCATCTTCACATTGGGTCAAAAGTGCGAAGAAGGAGGAAGAGATGAATATCTTATGGATTGTCAATACGAATACGATTTTGTTAATCCTCCTGATCATCATGGTTTCCTACCTCACCACGCAAGTCAGCGTATTGATCCGTTGGTTGAGAAGGGAATAATCTAAGAGAATGTAGATTGCAGATAGCAGATTGCAAATGGCAGTAAGCAGTAGGCAGAAAGCAGATGGCAGATAGCTAATCGCTAATGGCAGATGGGTTAATGGTTATTTCAATTTCCAGTTTGTGCCGGAAGGAGTATCCTCCAAGATAATTCCTTTTGAAAGAAGATCATTTCGAATCTCGTCCGCTCTTTTCCAGTTTTTTTCTTTCCTCGCCAAATTTCTCTCCTCGATGGATCGAAGAATAGCTTGTTCCGTAAGATTCAGCTTCTTCAGCCCTTCTTTTCTCTGCCGGGCCAGGTACTTCTCGGGATCGTCCCTGAATAAACCAAAGACCCACCCCTTCCCGGCGAAATGGTCGAAGCATTTTTTAAGAAGGGAAGCGATCTCTTCGGTTGGCTGACCTTTTGAAAGGCTTAGGAGGCTATTTAGATGGGTTTGGAGGTCATAAAAATGTCCTAATGCCTGCGCCGTATTGAAATCGTCATCCATGGCTTCTTCAAATCGAGCCTGGAAGGAGTCGATGGTCTGACGGCAGGCTTCGATTGCAGACACACCCCCACCCATGCCCTCCCCCGTAGAGGGGGAGGGAAGAGTTTTGGGAGTCATGGGTTTGTATAGTTCTTCCTGAATTGAATTGAGTGTTGTATAGAATCGATCTAATCCCAATTTGGCTTCGGCAAAGCTATCTTCTGAGTAATCTATTGGACTCCTGTAGTGGTGAGAGAGAAAGAAGAGCCGGAGGACCTCCGGGTGCCAATCTTTAAGGATTTCTTTGATGGTTAAAATGTTCCCGAGAGATTTAGACATCTTTTCCTTATTGATGTTGACAAAGCCATTATGAACCCAATATCGGGCAAAGGTTTTCCCGGTGGCCGCTTCGGATTGGGCAATTTCATTCTCGTGGTGAGGGAAGATGAGATCTCTTCCGCCCCCATGGATATCCAACGTCTCCCCCAAATATTTCTGGCTCATCACAGAACATTCGATATGCCAGCCCGGTCTTCCTTTTCCCCAGGGGGTTTCCCAAAAGGGTTCCCCGGGTTTACTCGCTTTCCAGAGGGCGAAGTCAAGGGGGTTTTCTTTCTTTTCATCAATCTCAACCCGGGCGCCGGCCTGCATCTCTTCTAAGTCCCTCTTTGAGAGTTTTCCATAATCCTCAAATTTTCGCACAGAGAAAAAGATATCCCCGCCACCCTGATAGGCAAACCCTTTTTCAATGAGGGCCGAGATCAACCGGATCATTTCCGGGATATGCTCCGTGGCTTTGGGCTCCACCGAAGGTTTTTCCAAACCCAGTCCCCCCATATCGACGTTAAATTCACCAATATATTTCTCCGCGATGGTTTTGTAATCCACGCCCTCCTCATTGGCCCGCTTGATGATCTTGTCATCAATATCCGTGAAGTTTCGAACAAAGGTCACCTCATAGCCACGGTATCGAAAATAGCGATGAATGATATCGAAGACGATTGCAGACCGAGCGTGCCCGATGTGGCAGAGGTCATAGACCGTCACCCCACAGGCATACATCCCCACCTTTTTTTCATGAAGAGGAACAAAATCTTCTTTTTTGCCAGTCAACGTATTGTGGATGCGGATAGTCATAGGGTCCCCCTCATCAATTGCGGAATGCGGAATGCGGAATGGGGAATGAAAAATTCAAGAAAGACCTCCTCCACTCATGCCCTCCCACGTTTAGGGGAAGGAAAGCGGTTCTATTTTCATTTTTCAAGAGCGATGCACTCCTCATCATAAGTTAGGCTCGGGTTTCGATATTCTTCCCTTTAAGAAAGCTCCAGTGCCATTTTTAAACGACGGATGATCCTTTCCTTTCCGAGGAGAGGAAGTATTTTTACCAACTCAGGTCCTTTTATTTTTCCGGTCACCCCTGCCCGAAGAGGAACATAGAGATGTTTCCCTTTCTGCCCAGTCTTTTTTTCCAATTGAGAGAGCAGGGAGGTCTGTCCGCCCGATGGGATTTCTGATGATTCCTCCAATAGGCTGAGGACCGAACGAAGGGTCTCCCGATTTCTTGGATCCTGGAGTATGGTTTTGGCTCCATCCTCGAAGAGGAATTGTTCATCGAAGAAGATACCCAGATAGTCCTCCACCTGGGAGAGGACGACCAAATTTTCCTTTAAGACCCCTGAAATTTCTTTAAGCCATTGACGATCAATTTGATCCATCCGTATCCCAGCCCTTTGGAGGTAGGGAATCAGAATTTCGGAAAGGTGTCCTTCCTCTTTCTCCCGGATGTAGAAACTGTTCAGCCACTCCAATTTTTTACGATTGAAAATGGGAGCACTTTTTGAAATATCTTGGATGGAAAACTCCTCTACCATTCTTTCTAAAGGAAGCGTCTCCTGACCAGAAGGAGGCGTCCAGCCCAAAAGGATGAGATAATTCTCGAGGGCCTCTGGTAAAAAGCCTTCCTCTCGATATTGGGAAACGGCTGTCGCCCCATGGCGTTTGCTCAATGGAGACCGGTCCGGTCCAAGGATCAGAGGGTGGTGAGCGAAGAGAGGAGGTTGCCAGGCCAGCGCCTGATAGAGGAGGATCTGCCGTGCCGTATTGGAGAGATGGTCTTCCCCCCGAATGACATGAGTGATGCGCATCAAATGGTCGTCGATGACACAGGCAAAATTATAGGCAGCCATCCCATCTGAACGGACGATAATAAAATCACTAATCCCAGCCGAATCGAAATTCATCTTTCCATGGATGAGGTCTTCAAAGAGGATCGATCCTCCTCCCACGGGAAATCGGAAGACAGACTGGAGGCCGGAAGATTCCATTCTGGCGATCTCTTCTGCAGAGAGGGAACGGCACCGTCCATCATAGCGGGGCATTTTCCCTTTGGAGAGTTGTTCTTTTCGAAGCTTCTCCAGTCTTTCTTCTGAGCAAAAACACTTATAGCTCTTTCCTTCTTGAGATAAACGCTCGGCAAATTCACGATAGATGGATATACGCTGAGATTGACGATAAGGGCCCACTGATCCATCCCGGTCAGGACCTTCATCCCAGAAAATCTCGAGCCATTGAAGATCTTCCATGATCCGATCAATGGAGGTATCGTTCGATCTCTCTAAATCCGTATCTTCGATACGGAGAACAAATGTTCCTTGATGACGTTTTGCAAAGAGAAAATTGAAAAGAGCCGTGCGGGCATTTCCGATATGGAGAAGCCCGGTAGGGGCAGGAGCAAAGCGAACCCGAACATGTGATGTCATTTTTAACCTTAAGGTGAATCGCATGGCGTAGGACATGAAGATTTTGACGCTATGCTCTATGCGCTCTGCTCTATGCTATCAGTTTCCACCAGGGCCACGGCATAGGCAGCAATTCCCTCTTCTCTTCCGGTAAATCCCAATCCCTCTGTCGTGGTGGCTTTTACATTCACCCTCCCCGTTTCAATTTCCAGGACATCCGCAATCTCTTTCACCATCCGGGGGATGATTTCAGAGAGTTTTGGTTTCTGGGCCACAATGGTGGCATCAATATTGACAGGACGAAACCCTTTCTCCCTCACCTTGGTGAGAACCTTTTTTAAAAGAATCGTGCTCTTGATATCTCTGTATTGAGGATCGGTGTCCGGAAAATGTCTTCCGATATCCCCCTCTGCAACGGCTCCCAGCAAGGCATCGCAGATAGCATGGATGAGGACATCCGCATCCGAATGCCCCTTCAATCCAAATAGGTAAGGGATTTTTATCCCTCCCAAGATCAACGGTCGGTCTGAAACGAAGGGATGGACATCATATCCAAAACCTACTCTCATCTCTTTTTTATCCCTTCTGCCGGCACTTCCTGGGTAAGGATATTCATCTTGAGGAAGAGATTGGCTAACCATAGGTCTTCTGGGGTGGTTATTTTGATGTTGGTATAGGATCCCGGAAGGATATGGACCTTCACGCCTAACCGTTCAACAAGAGAGGCATCATCCGTCCCGATGAACGCATCCTCGGCCGCCTTGAAGTAAGCCTCTTTGATCACCTGGACCTGAAAGGTTTGCGGGGTCTGAACCTGCCAGAGAGATTCCCGATCCAATGTTTTAAGAACGGTTCCATCCGGATTGGACATTTTAATGGTGTCCTTCACCGGCATTGCTAAGATCACAGCTCCATATCTTACAGCAGAGTGGATGGAATCTTCGATCATCGCTTTGGTGACGAAAGGCCGGACTCCGTCGTGAATTGCCACAATGTCCGCATCCTTCGGAAGAGCGTCAATTCCATTTTTTACAGACTCTTGTCTCCGCTTCCCGCCCGGGACGATCTGGGAGACTTTTTGAAATCTATATTTTTCGATGATTTCTTTCAGGCAGTAATCCATGTCCTCCTGGCCCGCTACCAGACGAATGGATCGGATCAGAGGACAGGTTTCGAATTGATCAAGGGTATGGGCGAGGATGGGTTTTCCTTCCAGGAAGTGAAATTGTTTCTTCCCGCGGTCGGGTCTTATCGACTTCCCTTCCATGAAGCGAAGTCCCTTGCCAGCGGAGACGATCACTGCGTCGGCTTTCATTGTTCAACAGATAAAATATGGAATAATGGAATAGTGGAATAATGGAATAATGGGTTCAAGAAACTTTTTTAAAATTGAGCAATGGTCAATTTTTAATGATTAATCTTTTTTAAAGAGAAATATTTGTAATGAACATTGACCATTTTGAGTTGATGATTTTAATATCACCCATCATTCCAATTTTCCAATATTCCAACCTTCCAAGGTTTAGAATTCACTGTCCAGGGGGTAATAATAATCTTTCCCTTTGGTTTCCCGATTTGCCTCCTCCTTAAGACGAGCGAAGATCATTCTTCCTGCAGGGGTCTGGAGAACGCTGGTGACCACGACATCGATTGTTTTGCCCATCTGTTTCCTTCCATTATCGACCACAATCATCGTCCCGTCATCCAGATAGGCCAACCCCTGTCCCATTTCTTTTCCTTCTTTGAGGATTTTGACATTAATCTCCTCTCCTGGGAGAACCACAGGTTTTATAGAATTGGCTAACTCATTGATGTTCAATACCTCGATCCCCTGGAGCTCGGCTACTTTATTGAGGTTGGAGTCATTGGTGATGATCTTCCCGCGGACCTCTTTAGCCAATTCAATCAATTTTGAATCGACCTCTTTAACCGCAAGATAATCCCTGTCTACAATTCGAACATCCACATCGGCCTGTTTCTGAATGTGGTGGAGAACTTCCAAACCCCTTTTGCCTCTCGTCCGTTTGATGGAGTCCGAGGAGTCAGCAATATGCTGGAGTTCATTCAATATGAATTGCGGAATGATCAATGGTCCTTCTATAAACCCAGTTTCTGTGATGTCGGCGATGCGGCCGTCGATGATCACACTGGTATCCAAAATCTTCGGTTTTTCATTTTGAGGAGCGTTTTTTGAGAAGAATTTCCAACCGGGCAGGTGAATTTCTTCTCCCTTCTTAAAGCCAATGCGTAGACCAATATAAACACAAACCCCGTAAAGCACACTTAAAAGGGGGAGAACCCTTTCTTGACGGTTATGGAGATTGGAGAGAAAGACATTAGAAAGGAAATTGGCTACCAGGATGCCGAGGATCAATCCGACGAAGCTTCCTAAAAGATTTTTTAGAGGAATTTTTTTCAATCCCTTTTCGATCAGAAGGGTTAAGGCTGCCAGGAGGAGTCCGCCGATGAGTCCCAAGAGGGGATTCGGTGGAGAGGGAGAAATTTCCCGGGTAAAAGTATACCCGCTGATCCCGCAGATGAGGAATAATAAGATACGAAGAATCCAAGAGCCCAAACTGTTCACCTCCTTTCCATAAATGGATGATATGAGAAGACCTTTCCGTGAAAACGAATGATAGGAACTCTGGAGAGGTTATGACCTGAAGATCGAATGAATCTCCCTCAAAATATCTGTCTCTTTCACATTCCGGGCAATGGCTAGCTCCTTCACCAGAAGATTCTTGGCGGTATCCATTATCTTCCTTTCCCCGAAGGAGAGTTCTTTCTCTTCTTTGAGAAGATGGAGGTCTCGGAGCACTTCCGCAATGCCATAGATCGACCCCGTGTTGATTTTTTCCATATACTCGCGGTATCTCCGATTCCAGGTCTGATTATCGACGGGGACATCCCGGTCCTTCAGAATTCCGATGACCTTCCGGACGTCAATTTTTCGAAT
The DNA here is from genome assembly GCA_964512795.1 of uncultured Syntrophaceae bacterium. Lineage (GTDB taxonomy): Bacteria > Desulfobacterota > BSN033 > BSN033 > UBA1163 > UBA1163. The sequence continues at coordinate 6,497 of CAZEKS010000012.1, read as the reverse complement.
GACCCCTCTCAACTTGGCCGCCTCCACATTATCCCGGGGGATCATAATGGTCATCCCGTTTTCTAAAATTCGGAGGATGAAAAAGATCTGCTCTCTACCAGAGATACTCTTCGTCTCAATAGCTTCGATGATTCCAACGCCATGTCCTGGGTAAACCGCTTTATCACCGATCTGGAACATAAACTAAAACCTCCTTCCTGGCAATAAGAAATAAAACAATTTCAATCTGGGAATGAACGATGTCATGACAGCGGGAAGAAATGTTTCCCCGAGGGACTGTTTTGATGATGGCTAACCCAACTTTTCATTGAAAGAGAAGGAGAAAGCCATGAGGGGGGCATTCAGGTCCCCTCGGTTTTGGCCAATTTCAAAATGTCATTGACATCGGGGTTTTTCCCTTGGATTAGCCTGCCCATTGAGGCATCGATTCCGAAGAAGGCCGAAACCCGAATCCTGCCTTTCACCTCTCCTCGTTCTCCATATCCGCCGGGCTGATACACTTCCATGACATCCCCCACCTTAAGACCGGTTAATTTTCCGGCATTCATGTAGACTTCCTCACCCTCTACCTTGGCGATCCGACAAAACCAATCCACGCCATCTAATTCTCTGGCAAGGGAGCGTCCCAGGGAAGCAATGGTGAGGTCGATCGCCTTGACTCTGGCCTTCTCTTCGGGAAAGGATCCCTTTTCCTTGGCCGCGAAGGTGGGATTATTAGCGGATAGGTTTTTTAGGATTTTACCAGAAAAGGTGTCTACCAACCTTATGTCTATTTTAATGATGGCCGAAGCCGTTCCTTCTTGATCATCCGCTGTCTTGGTGGTGAATACATAGGGGCCTGAGAGTTGTCCAATCACAAGGGCATGAATTCCAAAGTTTTCGTTGAGCAGCTGGAGGGCTCTGGGTGTCTGAAGATCCATTAAATCAAATCCTTTCTTTTCAAGAAATTCTTTGACCATTTGATAGTCGGCAAAGAGGACTTGGAAAGACCTCCGGTTTACCTCTTTCATCAGTTTTTCAGCCACCCAGTCTCCAAGCACCTCTTCTCCTTCAGTGGTTCGACCATCAAAATAAGGGATCAACACTTTCTTCTTTAAACCTGGAAACGTGGATTTCGATGGAGATACGATGAGGATCTCTTCCGCTAAAGAGGTCGACGGTTTTGCAGAAGCAACGGGAGCTTCTTCTTTAACTTCCTCCATCCGCACGGGCGGGGTGGTAAAGGTTTCTCTTTTGGAGAGGTATTCATTAACGGGAATATAGAGGTATTTGGGTTGATCCTTCCCCTCAGAGGCTCTTGGGTTTAAGACCTTGACATATTCTTCCTTATCAATAAGGATTATCTCTTTATCCAGCAATTCTTTCATCTTTGCCTTGTGAGGGGGCCCCTTTTTAAGCGGAAACCAAGAGGGCGTAGAACAGGCAAAAACGAAAAAAAGAATTGAGAGTAGAAGAAAAATGGAAAGGCGAGGCAAAGTTTCTATTGGGCTCATTTTTTCACTTCAGACAAGTAAATTAAATATACAATAAAATTATGGAAAAATCAATCCCATATTTACATTTTTTGCCATTCTTGCTTGAAGGGAAGGAGATGGGAGTATTTATAAAACAAAATAAAAACATATAGTTATATTTTTTTTAAACCTTGGGGAGGGGGTCCCTTATTTGGGATGAGAGAAATAACCAATCACTTTTTGCAGATCTTCAGGAGTGTCCACTGATAGGGGTTCATAATTGACAGGGTTGACTTTTATACGGTAACCATTTTCTAAGGCCCGAAGTTGTTCGAGTTTTTCAAGTTTTTCGAGAGGAGAGGGCCTCATTTTTGAAAAATGGAGGAGAAATTTTCGACGAAATACATAGACACCAATATGCTTGAACACCCTCTTTGGCAGAGGCCGACTTGTCCCAAAAGGGTTTGATTCAAGGCGTCCGATATGGAGATCCCGGGGAAAGGGAATGGGAGACCGGGAGAAATAAAGAGCAAAATTCTTTTGGTCTACAACGACTTTAACGATATGAGGATTGAGCCAATCTCTCACCTCCTCGATCCTGGTCATGAGAGTGGATAATTGGAGAGTATTATCAGTGAGGAGAGGGCGTATCGCCTTATCAATGATATTTCCTTTGATCAGAGGTTCATCTCCCTGCACATTGACAATGATTTCTGATTTGAGTTTCTTGGCAACCTCCGCCACCCGGTCAGTTCCAGTGAAGTGGGTAGGAGAAGTCATGACTGCTTTTCCGCCAAAGGACTGAACAGCCTCCATTATTCTTTGATCATCTGTGGCAACGATCACCTCATCGATCAATTTCGATTCGCGCACCCCTTCGTAGACGTATTGGATCATCGGCTTGCCGAGAATATCGGCAAGGGGTTTCCCTTCAAAACGACTCGAACCGTATCGCGCAGGAATGACCGCAGAGATTTTGGATTGGGCTTTTTTCATATGAGTTCTGTCTCAATTAAATCAGATTAGCATAGGACTGTCAACCTCTCCCTCCCCTTGGAGACTGTGTCGTAATCACAGTAAGGGGCAGGTGACCAGCTTCGGAAGCTTTAGAATTGTGGATTTTTGAAAGGTATGGTCAATCAATCTTGTCATCGGAAATGATGTCTTCATGAAGTATATGCGTATGAATTTATACGATCAAAGGTTCCGCTCTAAAGCTTCCTCAGCGAGTCGTCTGTCCCCTATCAATCTTGCATTCTCTCACATGGGAGGATTCATCTTTTTGCGTAGTCACCATTGCGACACAGTCTCTTGCGGGAGAGGGATGGGGTGAGTGTGGGCACCACGCTGCTTTCCCACTTACAAATGGCCAAAAAAATAGTTGACCCCCCCCGCACGATTTTCATAAATTCTCCCACAATGGGGTGTACATGTGAATCCTTCAAAAAATTTCCTGACATTGAACACCAAACAGGCTGTTGGAAAATCTTTTTTGTCACCCTGAACTTGTCTCAGAGTCTCCTAATGCCTTGAATTCATTAGATGCCGAAACAAGTTCGGCATGACAGTTTGAGTAATGTTGGCCTTTTTCAATAGCCTGTGAAGATGTGATCCTATAGAGCTATTGAGACTATAGAAAGGCTTCCTCTGAGTTAAGAGACTGTGTTTCTTAGCAGCAGAGCCAACAGCAAGGGGTGTGGAACTATTATTTTCAGCCTTGGGATTTCTTGTCTAAAATTGTCCGGATAGAGTTAACTCGTTGTTTGTTTGAAGATGGAGTTCAGAGACGCAAACTAACTTCTCTTAGGGACTGCCTTAAAATGTGAAAGATTCAGTGTCAAGCCCAAACGATACAATTTACAAATGAAACAATCTTTTCGTTCATCAAAAAATACGAGCTTCTACCTAAGGAACAGTGGTTATGCCATGGGCTTTTTCAGCAGGTTGCTTCAGTTCTGTTTTTCAGTTCATTCCCTGCCATTATTTTTTTCAAATAGGGGCGGTTGCGTTAAACTCTGACTCGGGAGAATGGGTTTCTAACATATGCAAAAACTTTTCCAAAAGCTTCGGGTCAAACTGTTTTCCAGAATAACTTATCAGTTCCGCCACAGCCTCCCGATGGGAAAATGTCTTTCGATAAAGACAAGCGCTGGTGAGCGCTTCATAAGTGTCAGCAATGGCCAACAAACGGCACTCGATGGGGATTTCTTCTCCTTCAATATTGAGAGGATAGCCCTGACCATTCCACCACTCATGGTGTTTAAGGATCCAGTCAGCAATCGGAACGAGCTCGGGGGCTGATAGGGCAATACGATAACCAATCTCGCAATGTCGCTTCATCTCCGTCCACTCCTCGGAAGTGAGGGGGCCTTCCTTGAAGAGGATTGCGTCAGCGATCCCCACTTTGCCGATGTCATGAAATTTGGCTAAGAGGGATAAGTCAGACTTCGTGGACTCCGGTAGTCCGATGAAAGCGGCGATACTGGCTAACAACTTTTCTAGACGAATAATGTGGTTCTCGGTCGTGCGATCCCTTGCTTTCAGTGTATTGATTAGAGTTTTAACAATGGTGCTGCGGACGCTCTTTGTACCATAAAGCTTTTTCCGGTACATATGATTATCCGCTTCTTTAAAAAGGTCTTTTAAGTTTCTATAGGCTCCATCGTTGATGGCAAATCCGACAGAGATACTCAATGGGAATTGTGGGTTGGTGGCATTGTAGCTTGCGACCGCCTCCTGAATCCTCTGACAGGCATTTTCAACGGCAGGTTCCGTCGTGTCCGGAAGCAGGACAGAAAATTCATCCCCACCAATCCTGGCCACCAAATCTCCCTCACGGAAGCATTCTCTAATCACCCTGGCGGCGGCTATTAGCAGGCGATCCCCTTGATCGTGTCCCAAGGTGTCATTGACAAGCTTGAGCCCGTCCACATCACACGATAAGATTCCTACCGTATCATATCGGCCTTTTTCTATCCGGCTCATTTCCTCCTCGAAGTAGATGCGGTTGTAGAGTCCGGTCAGAGAATCATGTAAACTTAGATGTTTCAATTTTTCTTCCCCGAGCTTCAAGTCCGTGATATCTGCTGCAATGCCAACAAAACGGTGTGTCTTCCCTGAATCATCATAAATCGGGAAAGAGCGATCTTTTATCCAACGTATGGACCCATCAGGACGCACAATGCGATAGACCTCCTCAACCTCTCCTTTGCTTTTTATCCGGAAAGATCTTTTCACGCGATCTCTGTCCTCAGGATGGACAGTATCCAAAATGGATTTTGGTTCTTCGTAAAGACTTTGAGGCGTACGCCCCCAAATTTCCATATAGGCGGGACTGATGTATCGGATGTAGCCCTGTTCGGATATATAGAAGACCTCACGGATGTTCTCTGCTAGCTGGCGGAATTTCTCCTCACTCTCCCGAAGTTTCTCTTCTGCTCGTTTGCGGTCGGTAATGTCTAACAATGTTCCTATAACCGCGGGTCTTCCCTGATACATAGTGCGAGAGCCATAGACCTCAACGTTGATGATTTTGTTGTTTTTTGTGATTCCCCTGAATTCAAAATAGAGGGATTCAACCTCACCGGATAATCGTTTTCGGGTGTTTTCTTCTACCATAGGCCAGTCTTCCGGAAAAACCACATCTTTTGGGCCCTTTTTATCGATAAGTTCCTCAGCCGCATAACCGTTTATTTCAGCTAACCTTGCATTGATGTACTTGAAGACACCATCCTGTACAAGGTAGACACCAACCAGTGACTTTTCTGCTAAATCCCTGAACTTATTCTCAGATTCTCGCAATGCTTCTTCCATCCGTTTGCGCTCGGTGATGTCAACAAAGCTCTCAAGAAGATACCTGCGGCCTCCAAGCAGTATAGGGACAACAGTTTTAATAATTTGTCGGATCTCGCCATTCGCCGTGAGTAATATGCGTTCTGCATTTTCGACGTTTTGTTTCAGGTCAGTGATTGGACACTTCCCTATCTCAGTTGGGCAGACATACTTGTGACATATTGAATCTACAATCTTTTCTTTCGAAGCCCCAATCAACTTTAGAGCGGCAGGATTTAAGTCAACAATCAGATGTGTTTCTGGATCTATGATCAGAACCCCGGCTTGTATAGATTCAAAGATAATTCTTAGCCCTCTTTCACTTTCTCTCAGTGCTTCCTCTGCTTGCTTGCGCTCGGTGTTGTCTTGAATGGTTGATCGAATGCCTATAATCCTTCCTTCGTTATCCCGAAGGGCTCGATCCTCAATGAGGACTGTAAATGTTGTTCCGTCTTTTCGGCGGTAAGTACGTTCAAAACCGCGGGCAGGCGGAATGGTGCCGGCTATTTTGGCCAAGACCGCATGCCGTGATGTTTCCTCATCACCAATAAACTTCCATACGGGCTGCCCCAACATCTCCTCAAGCGTGTAACCAAGCATCTCCAACTCCGTACGATTAACTTTCGTAATTCGTCCCTGGGTATCATATGCATGGTAGCCTACTGGGGCCTCATCAAATAATTGCTGGAATTTGGCCTCACTTTCCCGCAGTAGTTCTTCCGCCCGCTTCCGCTCGGTGATGTCCCGCACCATCCCTCTAAACCCTATCGGTTTACCTGAGGAATCTTTTCGTAATGATATAGACGCCTCAACGTAGATTTTGCTCCCATCTTTTCTGATAATTTCCCAATCACATTCTCTACGGGGTTCCCCTGTTCTGTAGACTTTATTAAAAGCTTGAAACACTTTTTTTGCATTCTCTTGATCTATATACTGCCGGCCATTCATGCCCATCAATTCCTTTTTGGGGGTCCTCGATATTCGGCACATTGAATCATTGAAAAAGGTTAAGTTGCCGGCAAGGTCTGCTTCGTAATATCCATCTTCGATGTTTTCAAGAATGGTTCGGTATCTCTCCTCACTTTCCCGCAGCGCCTCCTCTGCCCGACGGCGCTCGCTGATTTCCTTTTGTAATGACTGAATCGCTCCTTGCAAAGCTTGCAAGGCCGAGGTCCGCTCGTCAAATCGCTTTTCCAGGTCATCACGTGCTCT
>CAZEKS010000011.1:15187-15289 GCA_964512795.1 uncultured Syntrophaceae bacterium | reverse complement strand
ATCATTTCCCGAGGACTCTATCGAAATTGCAAGAAATCGCTTAAGCCAGATCATCCGGAAGATTGCACCCAATTTTGTGGAGCCGACGCGGACCAGGGAGAA
>CAZEKS010000011.1:0-15087 GCA_964512795.1 uncultured Syntrophaceae bacterium | reverse complement strand
ATCATTTCCCGAGGACTCTATCGAAATTGCAAGAAATCGCTTAAGCCAGATCATCGAGGAGACAGGAGCTGAAATTCTGCTTACGGAATGTCCCTCGTGCCTTCACAATTTCAGAAATGCCAAGCTTCGAAAACAGAAGATTGAGATCTACAATATTACAGAATTTCTTGCACAGCTCTTGCAGGAAAAGAATGAAAAGGAAGCAGCCTAAGGGTTGAAATCTAAATGCCAAATGCCCAAATCCAAATGTTAAATAAGTATGAAATTTGAGCTTTGACATTTGACATTAAAAAGGACGAGGATTCTTGCGGATCACGAGACACGGACACGCCTGCGTGCCGTAACGCACTTCAGCGTGCAGGCACGGTCACGTTATTTTCTATTTGAGGGGGTGCGAGAATGAATATTGAGGGATATGAATTTCCGGAGGGACTTTATTACGACAAGAACCATTTTTGGGCTCGCGTGGAAGGAGATCTGGTGGTCATGGGGATGAGTGATTATGCCCAGAAGATGGCGGGTAGCATTGTCTACGTAGGTCTTCCTCCCGAAGGGAAAAAACTCGTCCAGGGAAAGAATTTTACTAAAATCGAGTCAGGCAAATGGCTCGGAAAAGTATTTTCAGTAGTGACCGGTGAGTTGGTGGCGGTGAACGAAGAATTGGAAAAGAAGGCTAAGTTGATCAACGAGGACTGCTACGGCAAAGGATGGATGTTTAAGATCAAACCCGATAACCTGGATGAGCTCAAGAATCTCATGACCGATTCGGAAACGATCCGGGAATGGCTCAAAGCGGAAATAGCCGAGCACGGTAAGAAATAAAGATGATGGAGGTTGGAGGAGCGTCCCGCTGTGCAGGACTCGAGGACAGAGGCTAAATCTCTTGCCTCAAACGAAGTGCTCCTCAAGCGCAGCGCTCCTCAATCCTAAGACAAAGAATGAAACTTTCAGCCCTCTCTCCCAAACAGTTAGTCGAAATTGATGCCTGCACTCGCTGCGGCGAATGCCTCAAATATTGCCCGGTGTATGCTCAAAGGGGTGAAGAGGAGATTGATCCCCGAGGAAAAATTCAGGCCTTCAAGTCCTTCATCCGCAGCCAGTACGGACTCTGGGCCAAGATTTTCGGCCCGAAGAGGTTGGATGAGGAAAAACTGAAGAAATTCTCAGAGATGGTCTATCGCTGCACCCTCTGCGGGGAGTGCAGCGTCAGCTGCCCGGTTTCCATCGATGCTAAACATCTCTGGACCGCATTGCGCGAGACCTTGGTAGAGATGGGCCATTTTCCGGAAGTAGCGAAACGAATGAAGGCGAATGTCCTGAAGGCCCATAATGTCTCCGGAGATGAAAACGAAGAGAGAGTAGAATGGCTGGAGTTCTTGGATGAACTCCCTGATCATCAATATCAGAAAGAGAAAGCCGAGACTGCCTTTTTTGTGGGGTGCGTGGCCTCCTTTTTCCCTTTGGTTCAGAAGATTCCCTTAGCCTTCGTTGAAATCCTCAATAAAACAAAAGTGGATTTCGCGCTCCTGGGTGGAGAGGAGTGGTGCTGTGGCTTCCCCCTCATCGGTGCAGGGATGAAAAAGGAAGCCGAAGTTCTAATCCAGCATAATCTGGAGATGGTGAAGGAAAAGGGTGTGAAAAGAGTGGTCTTTGCTTGTCCCTCCTGCTACCATACCTGGATGGAGGAATACAAGACCGACGTCGATATCTTTCACTCCACCCAGTTTATCAAGAGACTGATTGACGAAGAAAAAATCCTTTTCAAGGAAAAGAAGATAAAAGTGACTTACCATGATCCCTGCGACTTGGGAAGGGCAAGCGGGGTTTATGAAGCCCCGAGAGAGATTCTCCGCTCCATTCCTGGTGTGGAGCTGGTGGAGATGGCAGAAAACCGTGAGCAGTGCAAGTGCTGCGGTGGAGGGGGCAATCTGGAGATGGTGGATCCGGAACTTTCAGCAGCCCTGGCCCAAGAGAAGATCAACCAGATCCAGGCAACAGGAGCGGATACGGTCATCACCGCCTGTCAGCAGTGCGTTCGCACCATTTTGACCACTGCCCGAAGAAAAGAAATCCCCATCCATGCGATGGACATCACGGAGTTTGTGCTCAAGAACATGAAGAAATGAGTTCGGAGTTAGGAGTTCAGAGTTCGGAGGATCAAAACTAAAAACTCCGAACTAATACAAACGCATTAATTCCATTTACATTGTCATTGCGAGTGACCAACGGGAGCGTGGCAATCTCACTTTATAACTGCAAGATTGCTTCGTCGTTTTACTCCTCGCAACGACACCTTATTCAATGCGTTTGTGCTAATTACTCCGAACTATTTGCTACGCAAATGGACAAACACCTCATCTTTTACATCATGTTCTTCCCAACGGTGATTTTCTTCATTTGGGGTATGGGCCTTCATGTGAACGTCTGGCTGGAAGGGAGGCTCGAAGGAGCGGAGAATGCCACCAAATGGGAGAAGTTCAAGATTTACATCCGGAGAGGATGGAAAGGATTCTGGTCAAGACCAGGATGGTATATTAAAACCCTGATCACTGAGGTGATCTTCCATCGAAAACTCTACGGACAATCGTTCTACCGCTGGTTAGCCCATACGCTGTTAGTATTTGGCTTTGTGGCTACCTTCGCAGTGGATATGATCAAAGGGTTCACCACGGGCTATCTGGTGGCATTTGGCGTTTCTTTTGCCCATGAATTTGAGACGGGTTCCATCCGGCCTTTTCTCGATTTCTTTCTCGAGTTTTTCAGTTTCCTCATCCTGGTAGGTTGCGTGCTCGCCATGGTTCGCCGTTTTGTGATCCGTCCTGATCAACTGCGGACAGAGGAAGAGGATATCACCTCCCTACTCTTCATCCTCTTTCTCGAACTTTCCGGTTTCTTCATTGAGGGATACCGCATCGCACATCCGGAAGTGGTTCAGGCAAAAAATTACCTGGCGAACTTCACGCCGGCCAGCGCCAACAATTGGATTTCGTTTGGGGGTTACTTTTTATCCCAATTCCTAAGAGATATTAAGATCAACGCCGACTTCCTGTGGTACTTCCACGTCGTGCCCAGCCTCATCTGGATTATCTACATTCCCCATAGCAAACTTCTTCATATTTTCACCTCTTCCATGACGGTCATCTCCGACCGCCAAAAGGAATTGGATAGAGAATGAGGAGAGTATGTTTCTATTCGATCTTGGGAAGCTTCCTGGCCAGCAATCCATGCTCATCTTTCATGCTCTTGCACGGATGGGCATTGAGGCCCTGGTCATCGTCTCACCCAAAATTCCTCTTGTAAGCATCGGATATTTTCAAGATGCGAAGCAGGAAGTGAATCTTCAATATTGCATAGAATCTAAAATCCCTTTCATGCGAAGAGAGGTCGGTGGAGGAGCAACCTATTTAAGGGTGGAAACCTTCTATGAAGAAAAAGGGATTGAGTCCCCTGGGGTGGAATCCAAAGACTTCGCAACCACGATCTTGAATTCAATTAGAGATTCGAAGAAAGATTAGCGAACTTCACCTGTTCACAATTTGTAAGTCTTTGAGAGGGGATTTCTTGATTACATACGATAATGCTGATGAGGTTAAGTCAATGGCCCGAGCACATGGATTTCAAATGCGCCTAATCCCCATGACGAATACACACCATGCCACAATGGAAGAATTAGTGATAGGAAAGAATTTGTCATGGATGCTTCCCTGCTGTGCATGAGCCCAAGGTTAAATATGTAGTTCAAAAAGAGAAGAAAAGTATGAAAGGAAATAAGAAGCAAGATATTAGAAAAAGATTTTAAGTCTTCTTTGGTCCTCTCCTACCCATCCCTCCCCCATCGAAGGAGGAGGGAGAGTAAGTGAAATCAAGCGTATTCCACAATCCACATTCCGCAATCAGGAAAGGATCTCCCTTAACGCTCCCATCAGACAATGGATATATCGGGTTTTGCAGGTCTCGCCCATGAGGCCGACTCGCCATATCTTTCCCTTCAGCCAGCCCAAACCTCCTCCAACTTCGATGTTATACTCGTTCAGAAGTTTCGAACGTGTCTTGACATCATCAATCCAATCAGGAAGAGACACCGAAGTCAACATGGGCAAACGATATCCTTCCTGGGCAAAAAGTTTGAATCCGAAACCCTCCAGTTCCATCTTTAAGCGATCGCCCAACACCTCATGACGCCGAAATCTTGCTTCGAGTCCTTCCTCAAAGATAATCTTCAGCCCTTCCTTCAAGGCATAGAACATGGAAGCAGGTGCAGTGTGGTGGTAGACCCTTTCTTCCCCCCAATATTTTTCGAGTAGAAGTAAGTCGAGATAAAAACTCTGAACCTTTGCCTTGCGAGACCGGAGGACCTCCATTGCTTTGGAGCTTATGGTGATCGGAGAGAGCCCTGGCGGGACGCTCAGACACTTTTGGGAACTACCATAGCAGACATCGATTCCCCATTCGTCAACCTTCACATCATATCCTCCTAAAGTGGTCACGGCATCCACCACTAAAAGGGTATGCCCTTTTTGGCAGTAAGCTCCAATCTCTTTAAGAGGTTGCCTCACTCCAGTGGAAGTCTCCCCATGAACAAGGCCACAGATCTTTGCTTCGGGATGTTTCTTTAATGCCTTGATCATTTTTTCTGGCTCGATGATCTTACCCCATTCTTCCTCTACCAGAATGACTTTAGCACCACATCGGGAAGCCACCTGAGTCATCCTATCTGCAAAGAAGCCATTTACTCCAATGACAACAACATCTCCAGGTTCGACGAAATTGACAAAAGAGAGCTCCATCCCGGCACTCCCTGTAGCAGAAATAGCAAGGGTCACCTGGTTCTTCGTCTGGAAAACGCCTCTTAACATCTCTCTGATCTCGTCCATACAGGCCAGAATTTGGGGATCGAGATAACCGATGACCGGGTTAGACATGGCTTGATAAACCCGGTAATGGACATTGCTCGGCCCGGGGCCCATAAGAATTCGGTAGCTCGGATGCATATCTCCTCCCATCCACTTTTCCATCATCAAACCTCCTCCAAATCTAATTTCATTCCATCACTGGCAGCAATGACTTTCAACCCCAATTCTTTTTCTAATTCGGCAGCGACAACCCAGGGCTTTGCGTTGATCATTGTCATTCCAAAGTGGGTCAAGATGGCTAATTTTGGTTTGGCTTTCTTAAGGATCATTTTCACATCTTCGATTGAGAGATGATCAATCGGCTCATCACCAATTGGCTTCAGTCGAACGACATGGATAATCAGGATTTCTCCTGGATAAAGATTTGGAAGTTCCGGAAAGAATTTGGTATCCGTCATCCACGAAACCGTATGGGGCGATATCTTGAAATTGATCCCATAGGTCTCGACTCGATGCTGGTGCTTCCGGGCGGTCGAGAATGGAATGTCTCCGATCCGGTATTCGGAATCCTCCTTCAACACCTCCACTTTTTCAACATAACCCATCACATATTTTAAGACAACCGGATCTTCCTCCAGGGCATCCGCGGGAGCGAACAGGATGCCCCTTTTCTTAAACCCTCCCCCCGTCATGGCCTCGATCATGACGTTGACATCTCCGGAATGGTCTAAGTGTTTATGGGTGAGGAGAATGCCATTCAATAGGGAAGGCTCTAATTTCGGCTTGCTATGAAGACACCGGACCAGGGCGCCCGGCCCAGGATCGATGTAGAGATTCGTCTTCCCCACTGAGAGCCAGGCCCCACCGGAGGCTCGGAGTTGCTTCATCACCACAAATCGGGCACCTGCCGTGCCTAAGAATTTGATAAAAGACATATTGATATAAACGAATAGAACGAATGATAGCGAATCAATCAAAAATCAGTAACAAGAATCAATGTAATTTCTCAAGCTCGCTAACCTCCGAGTCATTCACCTTTCTCCAGTTCTCTTAACCTCTCATCATCCAGTCCGAAGTAGTGCCCGACCTCATGGATGACCACTTCTTTCACCTTCTCTTCGATCTCCTCCTTCGTTTGGCACATCGATTCAATAGGGATTTGAAAGAGTGTAATCTTATCCGGAAGGACATTCCCGTAGTAAAATCCTCTTCGATCAAGAGGGACGCCTTGATAAAGTCCCAATAATTCAAAAGGGGATCGTAGATCCACCTCTGAGAGAAGATCTCGCGAAGCTCGGTCCTCGACCACCACATCCACATTTTTCATTCTCTTTTTGAAAAATTTGGGAAGCCTCTTCAGCGCTAAGACCACTAACTCCTCAAACTCTTTTCGAGTCAGTTTCATAGCAGAAAGTTCAGAGTAATGAGTTCGCCTGCCTTCGCCGAAGCGGCTACGCGCAGGCAGGGAGTTCGGGGATTAGGTTTTTAACTCCGAACTCAAAACTTGATTCGTCTTTTATCTGCCGATGATATACCGTTTTGGATCTACCTTATTCCGCAGGATCTCCAACTCTTCTTTAGTGGGAGGAGGAGTTTTGACAATCTCCTCAGCTTTGAGGAGTAGGAAACCACAATTTAACCGTATCTCCTCGAGGGTACAACCCTGGTGGATGGATTCGATGCGCATACGCTTGGTCTCTTCGTCAAATCCCATCACGGCCATATTGGTAATCACTTTGTAAGGGCCGGTATTGGCCGACAATCCTGCCCTCTCTCGAGCCCCAGGGCCATCAAGATATCCTGGTGAAGTGATAAAATTAACCTTCGGTACGAACCTCTTCGCATCCTGAGGTGTGATGACCATAATTTTCCAACAGAAGGAAGCAAAGTCGTTCGCCCCTCCAGATCCAGGAAAGCGTACCTGCGGTTTTCGCCAATCTCCAATGACAGTGGAGTTGAGGTTTCCATACATATCGATTTGAGCTCCTCCCAAGAAGGTGTAGTCAACCATTCCCCGTTGAGAGATTTCCATGATATCGCACATTCCACTCGCCATGACCGCTTTGTAAAAAGTCCGTGAATCACCAACGGAAATGGGCATGGTGGGAAGCAGAGGAGCAATTCCTCCGGCTTCGAACATGATCACTAAGTTGGGAGCATGGGTTTTCTGAGCGAGCATGGCCGCTGCACAGGGGGCTCCTGTCCCTACGCCTACGCTTCTTCCATCCTCCAGATTGCGCGCAGCCGCCACAATCATCATTTCGATAGCGTTATAATTGACCATCTTGATCACTCCCTTTTCTTCGATTCGATAAGATTTTCCTGATCTCGAAGTTCGCTAATCCGCTGAATGCCTCCGCAGAATCCTAAGTATTCATTAAAATCCTTGGTTCCATAGATATACTTTTCTAAAAATTTTTTGAATCTCGCGGGATTCTTCTCCGTCTCCAACCAGAGCCTTAAATGTTCTTCATCAGAAAAGTACTCATAGGGCATATTCCCGGGATAGCTCCCATAGGACACTTCGCATACCGCATCGACCAGGAAATAAGGAATAACAGTCAGCGATGGGTTATTCCGAATCTCCTCATTATGAATTAACCGTTCACAAGTAATGATAAGGTATTTGGAGGCACGGGCAAGTTCTAAATCCGCAATGGATATTCCCCTTATTCTGGCGTTCCCGTAGATATCGGCTTCATGAACATGAATGGCTGAAACGTCGGGCCAAAGGGCAGGATACAGCGTATAAAGTTGCCCTGTGAAAGGACATTTCGCCAATTTGGCCGCGCTGTATTTAAAAGTATCCGTTCCCATGAGGTTGCGCCCTGGTAAGTAAGAAACTCCCATTGCCGCAGCCTTGAGGCGAAGGGCCATAGAATAATTGGACCATTCACAGCACTCTACCTTACCACTTTCCATATACCGGCGAGCATTGGGAGAAAGCCCTCTTGCTTCTAACCCAATAATATAGGCGATATCGCAGCGATTAAAAACTTCTCCCGCTGCCAAGATTTGAAAATCATGGGTAGAAGTATGACCGGCAAAAGCAAGATTCTTCTTCCTCTGTCTCACGATCTCATGACAGATGGCGGTGGGGATGCGGTTAGCCCCAAATCCACCAATGGCTAAATAGTCTCCATCATGTATGAATAGATCGACCGCCTCCTTCACTGACATGGATTTATTCACTAAGGTTCTATTTTTATGTCGAAAAAAATCCCTCGCCTTGTCAGCATCAGGATTCATAAAAAGAGGGCCTTCCCCTTGAACAATCACTTCCACCATATCATCCCCCATTGATTTGCCTTATCATGTTTCCGATGGAGTTTCATGAGTTGCGGCAAATGATTAAATAAAAACATCGGGCACCCATATCCGGAATTCATTGAATATCACTCTTAAGGTTTCCCGTCAAGAGGTATTTGTCCAAAAGAAATACGCTCAGCCCATAGTGCTTTGCGCATCGCCTTGGAAGGATGATTGCCGCCGCTTTAAGTAGAAAACTTTTATTTTCTAACCTAATATGTTATTAATTTTTCATAAATTATCTCACAGGAGATAAGCGTGGGGCTCCTACAAGAATTAAAAATGCTTGACCTCTCAAGGCTCTTGCCGGGTCCCTACTGCTCTCTTCTCTTAGCCGACTTAGGAATGGAGGTATTGAAAGTCGAAGACCCTGAACAGGGTGATTATACGCGAGGGATAGCCCCTATTCGGAAAAAGGACAGTGCTATTTTTCTTGCTTTGAATCGAAATAAAAAAAGCATAAAATTGAACCTCAAGATAAGAGAAGGAAAGGAGATTTTCTATAAGCTCATTCAATCCTATGACATCATCTTAGAGAGTTTCAGGCCGGGGGTAATAGACCGTCTCGGCATCGGTTATCAGGAACTGAAAAAAAGAAATCCCCGTGTCATCCTATGTTCCCTTTCGGGATATGGTCAAGATGGACCTTATCAAGAGAGGTCCGGACATGATATCAATTACATCGGCTTGGGAGGAATACTTGAGATAACGGGAGTGAAAAATGGGGATCCTATCCTCCCGGGAGTTCAAATCGCAGATATCGGTGGAGGAGGGATGATGGCTGCTATCGCCATTCTCGCGGCGGCCATCCACCGGGAAAAAACAGGTGAGGGGCAATTCCTGGATATCTCCATGATGGATAGTGTTGTCTCCTGGCTCTCCATCCATGCAGGAAAATATTTCATGGATGGAGAACTCCTGAAACGAGGGGACATGCCTTTGACAGGAAGATATGCCTGTTATCAAGTCTATCCAACAAAGGATGGGAGGCACATGTCTCTGGGGGCGTTAGAGCCTAAATTTTGGAAGAACTTCTGCGAAGCAGTCGGACGCAGAGATCTGATGGATAAACAATTCATCGAAGGAGAGGAACGGCTTCGTGTCATCGAGGAGATTCAAAATCTTTTTAAGACTAAAACCCAAGAGGAATGGGTTTACTTTTTCAAGAAGGCGGATGCATGCTGTGAACCCATCTTAACCTTTGAACAGGTCTTTCAGCATCCACAAGTTCTCCACCGACAGATGGTGGTGGAGGTCGAACATCCTGTTGAAGGAAATGTCCGCCAGTTGGGAAATCCCATCAAATCATCCCGATTCCCTTTTGAGATTCGTACCCCTTCACCGGCATGGGGAGAACACACGATCGAGGTTTTGAAAGCGATGGGTTATTCAGAAGAAGAGATCAAACAGTTTAAAACGGTAAAGGCAATCTAAACAGATCATCGGAATGATGGAATATCGGAATAATAGAATAATGGGTAAGAGAAGAGAAAGAAACAGAACATCTTTTCTTTAAAACCCATCATTCCAATATTCTGTTATTCCGTGGGTTTGTAGTGTTCGTGATGGCCAAAATTGAAATTGATCAAGAGCGCTGCAAGGGATGTGGGCTTTGCACGATTGCCTGTCCGAAAGCGCTGATCCGGATTGGGGAAGAAATTAATCGTCAGGGATATTTTTACGTCGTTTGGGAGGCGGATGGACAATGCACGGGATGTGCTATTTGCGGTGAGATCTGTCCTGATGTTGCCATCCAAGTATGGAGGGAGTGAACCCCGTTAGAAATTCCAGTGGGGTATCAAAGCCCGCCGGAATTATTCTTGGACCCAACCCCGCTGCAGAGCAGCGGGGCATCATTTCTAACGGGGTGAAGATAGATGAGGAGACAGGGGGATAGGGAGATAAGGTCATTAGAGAAAGTAAAAGCGTAAAAGGAAACGGTAAGTTAGAAGGAAAGGCTTGAAACTTGATGGAACAACATTCTGAAAAAATATTGGCCAAAGGGAATGAAGCGATAGCCATGGCTGCCATTGATTCGGGATGTCTCCTCTATTTTGGATATCCCATCACTCCCCAGAATGACATCCCGGAGTACCTTTCCAAGCACCTTCCTGCTTTGGGGGGGGAGTTTATCCAAGCGGAGAGCGAGATTGCTTCGATCAATTTGCTCTTAGGAGCTTCAGCCACTGGAGCAAGGGCCATGACCTCTTCCTCGAGCCCTGGGATCTCCTTGATGCAAGAGGGAATCTCCTATATGGCAGGGAGTGAACTTCCAGGACTGATCGTTAATATCTCAAGGAGTGGACCAGGACTGGGCGGAATCTCTCCCTCTCAGGGAGACTATTTTCAAGCCACACGGGGTGGAGGACATGGAGATTATCGAACGATCGTTCTTGCTCCTTCCTCGACTCAAGAAATGTATGATTTAACCTGTCTTGCTTTTGACCTTTCCGACAAATACCGAAATCCCACCATGATTCTCGGAGATGCCTTGATTGGACAGATGAAGGAACCCCTCGTTCGGAGAAAGTTAAAGAAGATGGACCTCCCGCCGAAAGACTGGGCCCTGACCGGAGCAACAGGGAGAAAACCCCATCGGATTAAATCCCTTTACCTCCAGGAGGGCGAACTGACAGAACATAACTGGAAACTTTACCAGAAATATGAGAGGATGAAGAAAGAGGAGGTCCGCTTTGAAACGGTCAATGCTGAAGATACCCGGTTTATCATTGTGGCCTTCGGGAGCATGGCAAGGGTTTCAAAAACCGCTATGGAACTGGCAAGGGAGGAAGGGATGAAAGTGGGTCTATTTCGACCTATCACTCTTTTCCCCTATCCTGAAAAAGCGCTTTTCGATATTTCAAAACGGGTCAAACAATTTTTAACCGTTGAATTAAATACAGGGCAGATGGTGGAGGATGTGAAACTCTCGGTGGACCGGGATGCACAGGTCTATTTTTACGGGAAACCCCCGGGAGCCTTACCCCCTCCGGAAGAGATACTGGTAGAAATCAAAAAATATTACAGCGAAGGGCATGGCGCATAGGGGAAGAGTTTTTTGCTTTGTTTCCATTTCCATATGCCCTTTACACTTTGCTCTCTGCCCTATGCCCTTTGTCCTTTTGGGAGGAGAGATGGAACTTGCCTTTAAACGTCCCGAGTGTTTAATCGATATTCCATTCCATTTCTGCCCCGGATGTCACCACGGTATCGCCCATCGATTGGTGGCAGAGGCCATCGACTATTTTAAAATCAGGGAAAAAACAATCGGGGTCGCCTCCGTGGGTTGCTCTGTTTTTATGTATGATTATTTCAATATCGATGTCTTGGAGGCGCCTCATGGAAGAGCTTCGGCTGTGGCCTCCGGAGTGAAGCGTGCCAGGAAGGATCGAATCGTCTTCACCTACCAGGGAGACGGAGACCTCGCCGCCATTGGGATCGCAGAAGGGATCCATACGGCCAATCGTGGTGAAAACATTACCATCATCTTTGCCAACAATGGGATCTACGGGATGACCGGAGGTCAGATGGCACCCACAACGCTTCTTGGACAAAAAACAAGCACGAGCCCTTATGGAAGAGACTTTACTTACGACGGCTATCCCATCCGAATGGCAGAAATGTTAGCGACCTTAGAAGGAAGCACCTTCGTGGCAAGAGTGGCTGTAAACAATCCCGGCAATTTGATGAAGGCTAAGAGAGCAATTCGTAAGGCCTTTCAGATACAGATCGAAGAAATGGGTTTTTCTTTTGTCGAGGTGTTATTGGCTTGCCCCACCAATTGGGGAATGACGGCTCTAGAAGCTAATAAGCGGGTCGAAGAAGAAATGATCCCTTACTTCCCATTGGGTATTTTAAAAGAACGAGAAATGGCAGACTACCTATAAATTAAATTTGGAAATTGTCTATGTGCAAGGGCTAAGAAGCCAGTTTGGTTCGATGTGAAAGGATAAGATGTTCAAATTTTATAGATCATGGACATAGCCCTTTGACTAAACTGGCATCCTTACCCTGACCTTAAGACAAGAGACTTTATTTATCAGGTAAATTATGGATAGCGATCAATTCTATTACAACCTCATTATTGCCGGATTTGGAGGACAGGGAGTAATGGTCATTGGAAACCTTCTCGCCAACGCTGCCATGATAGAAGGCAAATATGTCACTTACCTCCCTGTTTACGGAGTCGAAATGAGGGGCGGAACGGCCAATTGCACTGTTGTGATCTCTTCTCGCCAGATCGGGTCTCCTGTGGTGGGAAGACCTTATGCTGCCATGGCAATGAATTTGCCTTCTTTGATAAAATATGAACCGCTTATTCTACCCAGGGGACTTCTGTTCATCAATTCCTCTCTCATTGCGCCCAAAGAGATTTATCGGAAAGACATCGAAAATCTTTCCATCCCTGTCAATGAGATTGCGATTGATCATGGAAACCCAAAACTCGCGAATATGGTCGCATTAGGCGCCTTTAATCAAAAAACCCAATTGGTTCAGATGACTTCTCTATTTGAATCCTTAGAAAAGGTATTAGATGAACGATATGGTCATCTTATTCCATCCAATATCAAGGCTATTGAAATGGGAGCCAAGTTTGTTCAATCTCTTTAAAGGGCCCTGCACCACGTGGGATGCAGGGCAAAGCCCTGAACCTTACATGGTTCAGGGGCGAGGGGAAAGGAAAAATCATGGAAGAAGAAAGGGTGCTCGAAGAGATCCGTGTTGGGGAAAAGGTTAAGGTCTTGAGAGAGCAGAAAGGCCTTTCACTGAAAGAATTGGCCGACTTAACTGGATTTTCTACAGCATTGCTCTCCCAGATGGAAAACCACCTTGTTTCCCCATCCCTTGGAACGATGATCAAACTGGCGAAAGCACTGGGGGTTAGAGTGGGCGACTTTTTTGGTGAGACAGAAGGAGAGCCTTTCGCGATTGTGAGGAAGGACGAACGGAAAACCGTCTCTCGATTTGCCTCAAAAGAAGGAGTGAAGTATGGTTATTTATACGAGTCTTTAGGGTTTGAGAAGAAAAACCGCCATATGGAACCTTTCATCGTGACTCTGGAGCCCGCTACCATTAAGACTTCCAAGACCTCCGTTCATGATGGGGAGGAATTCATCTTTGTTCTCGAAGGTGAAATGGAAGTGATTCTGGGAACCCATACCGATGTCCTTTACCCGGGGGATTCCATATATTATGATTCTAATATTCCCCATCGCGTCCAATGTCACCAAGATAGGGTAACGAGAATATTGGCTGTACTCTATACCGCCAGTACATAAAAGCCGAATTGCGGATAGTTCGCAGAGTGAGTAGATTTAAAATTCAAAATCAAATGGCAGGCCGACCATGAAAAAAGTTTCTCCTTTTCTTTTAGTAGTTTTCTCAATCTTCATGCTTCCCAACACAGGTTTCAACCAACCCGCTCTCAAGGTCGGAGCCTTGATCCCCTACTCCGGTCGATGGGGAGATTCAGGAAGGGAATGTGCCAGAGGGATGGTGGACGCAGCCAAATGGTTCAACCAACGAGAGGGAGTCTCTGGAAGAAAATTGGAGATCCTACTCGTTGACGATACCTCCCAACCCGCCGAGTTCATGGCCGCCTACCGAAAATTGAATGAAGCAGATCGCATTCCGATTCTCTACCTATATTCCACCGAAACGGCTCTTGCCCTGGCTCCTCATTTCCACTACAATCGTATCCCAACGTTTATCAGTTCCTTGCCTTCCCAATTGGCCAACACATCCAAATATCCCTTTGTTTTCTCAATCACCCCAACCCCTCTCGATTTAGCAAAAATAGCCCTGCATTTCATTTCGGATAAATCCGGCATCAAAGTAAGAAAACCTAAAGTTATTTTCGTTGGGTCCTCCGACCACTTTGGCCGCCATTTTTTGGATGAAACGAAAGAATATGCCAGAGCCCTGGGAATTGACATCGGACCGGATGTCTGGATATCGGATTTATCACAACTTGGAAACAAAGAAGGGAAACACTTTGCTCCTCTCCTTGCAACAATCAATTCCTATAATCCCGATTTCGCCTATCTGAGCCTTACCTCCAAGGAAACCTCCTTCCTCCTGCAGGAAGTTAAGAAAATAGATCTCAAGACCAAATGGATTTGCAGCATGAGGGCTTTTGACGAAAATCTATTGCCTTTTGATGGAGTCCTTGGAGTGCAACCGATCTCTCCTTTTGGGGAAGATATCCCGGGAATGGCCATCGTCAAAGAGGCCCATCAGAGATGGCACCCGTATGATGCTCATACACTTTCCTATGTCGAAGGGTGGGCAACGGCACAGGTGATCTCAAGGGCTTTAGCAAAATCTCTTCCTGAACAAGGATTTTCTCGTGAGAAGGTAAGGTTTGCGTTGGAAGGGTTTAAAGATTTCGTAACAGGAGGCCTCACCCCTCCTCTTACCATCACTTCCAAGGATCATCGCCCCAGTGTAGAATCCAGGATCTTCATCATCAAGGATGGGAAACTTTTGAGACATACTAGCTTTATCTCCGTTGGCCGATAGGAGAGGAGCTTGCAGTTTTTCACAGCTTGACCATAAATAGTTAAAGTGATAGAAGTTTATTGAATGAATCTTGAAGAAATCTTGATCCTGTACCGTGAACAGATCATTGGGGAGTGGGTCCACCGTCTCCGTACAGAGGTGAGCGAACGTTACAGAGAAAGACCCACGGAAGAACTGTTTCTCACCGTCTCCAGGGCCAATGATGCCAACTTCGCTGTTCTTCTCCATGATGATTATTCCAAGATTGATGCCCACATTGAATGGATTACAAAGATTAGGCTCGAGGGTGGTTTTTCTCTCTCAGAAGTTCAGATTGCATACGAGCTATACAGGACGATCGTTTTACCTAAAGGATTCTCATCATTGATGATGAACGCCCCCTCCTTGAAACCTTGGAGATGTT
>CAZEKS010000010.1:0-15529 GCA_964512795.1 uncultured Syntrophaceae bacterium | reverse complement strand
GAGGAAAAGGCAGCCGTGGGAGCGGTCTATTTCTCATTATCGGATGAAGATGTGGCTGCCATCCTCTCCAGTGATCAGGTGTCCGTCGGTTCGGATGGGATGGGGATGAATGCGGAGGAAGATTTGGGAAAATCAACCCATCCGCGCTCCTACGGGACATTTCCAAGAATACTGGGCGTCTATGCACGGGAAAAGGGGACCCTCTCCATGGCAAAAGCAATTCATAAAATGACGGGATGGGTTGCCAACCGGATGGGGTTAAAAAACCGCGGCTTCATCAAAACAGGGTTTACGGCTGATCTGGTATTGTTCGATCCCCTCACGATTCAAGACCGATCGACCTTTGATCATCCCCATCAATACGCTACCGGTGTGGTCTACACATGGGTGAACGGTTGCCCTACCGTTCAAGAGGGAATCATAACAGGGAATACCCCGGGAAGGGTTTTGCGGAAAAGAGGGGTTTTATCCTATTCATAAAAGCTTTTTTGATGAAAGGAGGATGACCCGATGGGAACAGAAGTTGGATTCAACGTATGGTGGGGCTTATTGGGTCTTTTACCCCTCGTGGTTTATGTCATTCTCGTTTTCCGGGATGTGGATCCCCTCCCAGCCACAGCGATTTGCGTTTTGATCGGAGCGATCCTGACGCACCAGAGCCTCATTTCTTTTGGTGAGGTCTTGGCCAAGGCGATGGGTTCTTTTCTGGCATTGGTTGGTTTGATTATCATGCTTGGCCGTGGGTTGGGAGAGGTACTGACCGAAACCAAGGTCAGTCACACCCTTGTCCATAAGATTATTTTTGGAATTGGGATCGATACGGAAAAGAGGGCCATGCTTGGAATCATGCTCGCCTGCATGGTGGTCATCGGTCTCCTGGGGACGATGGCAGGGGGCAATGCGATTCTTGCTCCGATCGTCCTGCCCATTGCCGCTTCGGTTGGGTTGTCGCGGAGTACGGTGGCCGTTATCTTTCAAGCCGTGGGAGAGGAGGCTTTGATCCTCGGACCTTTTACACCCCCGGTCGTTACCCTTCTCGGTTTAACCAAGATTGGCTATGGCGAGATGATATTATTTGTTGCCGGGCCTATTGCCCTGATCACATTTACCGCAACCTGGTTCATGCTCCAGAGGATCCAACGGCGAACAAAAGAAATCAACCCTTATGAACGTTTAGAGGACGTAGAACGGTTTATCCCAACCCGCCAGAGCAAGAGAGCGACGAGCGCCTTCGTCGCTCTCTTCCTTGCGGCAGTCATTTACGGGATCATCGCCAAAGCGGCAACCTCTTATGTGATTATTGTCATGCTCGGACTTGCCGTGATTACGGGTTTGGTTGGCGGATTGAAGTTTGATCATGTTCTTAAATTGATCGTTAAGGGGATGGCCGGAAATGTTGGGCTGTTCTTTCTCTTCGTGATCCTTGAACCCTTCATCAATTTTATAGAGCTGGCCGGAGGTTTTAAAGCCTTGACCGTCATTCTCAAACCTTTGGTCGATCTCGGCGGAAAGACAGCCATCGTTATCCTGGGGGGCCTGATCGGGGCCTTCGGCATTTCAGGAGCCACGGTCGCAGAGCTCAAAATGCTCCACTCCATGTTTGATCCATTGCTGACCAAGCTGAGTGTTTCGATGCTGGCCTGGTCCGTGGCGCTGATCGTCGCGACAAGGGTGACCAATTTCATTTACCCGGGTGCCAACATGTTCAGTTCCCTGGGATTTGCCGGGACGAAAGATATCAAATCCATGTTAAAAAACGGTTGGGTTGTCGCTACTTGCCAAATCCTTTTCTTGGTCATCTATAGTTTACTTTTTGTATGAATGAGGACTTAAGAAACGGGACAAAGAGGACAGAAAAAACCTCTACCTTAGGTGCCGGACTTGGTGCCAACCATCGGTAATAAGGTATAAATTTCGGCAGTCCCTTCGGACCACTGAATAGGAGCATATGCACGTCATTGCTCATCAGTATCCAGGCGACAATTCATGAATCTCCGGTCACGTAAACCCCGTTAGAAATTCCAGCGGGGCATTAAACCCCGCCGGAATTATTCTAAAATCCAACCCCGCTGCAGAGACCTGCACCGCATGGTGTACAGGGCAGAGCATCGGGGCACTATTTCTAACGGGGTAAAGTTATTCTTTTCATCACCATCCCTTAACAGTCGCCGGTCGAAGGTCCTTCGATTCTCCCGGAATTTCCTATTGACTCTCCAATGCCATTTTCAATCATGGCAGGTTTCTATTATAATAACCTCTGATAGACTTTTCTGTTTTGAGGAGAAAAAAATGGAACAATCTCTTATTTCAAAAAGATACCCATATTTTCTTGTAGGGATTTTGGTCTTTCTCGGATTATACCTGGCCAGTCTTTACAGCTACCTCCTTTTTCACAGCCTCGCTGAAATATTCTCCGTTGTCGTTGCATGCGGCATCTTTATGGTCGCCTGGAACTCGCGTCGTTTTCTCGACAACCACTATTTTCTCTTCATCGGTATTGCCTATCTGTTTGTCGGCGGCCTGGACCTCCTCCACACACTGGCTTACAAAGGAATGGGTGTATTTGAAGGATACGAAACCAATCTGCCCACCCAACTTTGGATCGCTGCCCGATACATGGGAAGCCTTTCTCTCTTCCTGGCCCCCTTCTTTTTTGGGAGGAAGTTGAAAGTCAATTCTATATTTTTCGGATATGCCTTAGCCTTTTTCCTCCTGTTGATGTCCATCTTCTACTGGAACATCTTTCCCGTTTGCTTCATCGAAGGGGTTGGATTAACCCCATTTAAGAAAATCAGTGAATATATCATCTCTCTCATTCTTTTAGCATCGATTGCCATGCTTCTTAAGAATCGAAGGGAATTTGACCGAGAGGTCCTACAATGGGTGGTGTGGTCCATTATTGTGAGCATCGCTTCTGAATTAGCCTTCACCTTTTACATCGATCCTTACGGATTCTCCAATTTAATCGCTCATTTCCTCAAGATTTTATCATTCTATTTCATTTACAAAGCCATTATCGTGACGGGCCTAACAAAACCTTATGACCTCCTCTTCAGAAATTTAAAGCAAAGCGAGGCTTTATTGCGCGAAGAGAAAAATAGGATACAAAGTTATCTTGATATTGCCAGGGTGATACTTGTGGTGATCAATGCTAATCAAAAGGTCAGTCTCATCAATAAAAAGGGATGCGAAATCCTCGGATATAATGAAAACGAGATGATTGGCAAGAATTGGTTTGATACGTTTATTCCGGAAAATAACAGGGATGAGGTGAAAGCGGAATTAGGAAAGTTAGTGGACGGAGAAATTGATGCCATTGAATATTTCGAAAATCCCATTTTGACCAGAAGCGGTGACGAAAGAATCATTGGGTGGCATCACGTCGTATTGAGAGACGAGAAAGGGGATATCACTTCTACGTTGAGTTCAGGAGAAGACATCACCGAGCGCAAGCAGATGGAGAAGGAGCTTGCTCGACTTGCATCCTTTCCTCAACTGAATCCAAATCCCGTTATTGAAGTTGATCTGACCGGACAAATTCACTATCTCAATCCTGCTGCTGAGCAGTTATTCCCTGACCTCAAGAAAGCAGGAATTGAACATCCATGGCTGAGAGATTTAGAGAAGATAGCCGACACGTTGGAACACGAACAAAAAAGAACGCATACCCGCGAGCTGAGAGCCGGCGACATCTGGTACCAACAGACAATCCACTCAGTCATGGAAGGTACACGATTACGGATCTATGGCTTTAACACCACCGAGCGTAGGCAAATGGAGGAGCACCTCCGTAAATCCCGCGATGAACTGGAATTACGTATTCAGGAGCGAACTGTCGAATTAACGAAAGCTAATGAAAGACTGGGAGAACAGTCAAGAATCTTAGAAGCATTCTTCACTTCTACGATTACCCCTATTGTACTTTTTGATAGAAATTTCAACTTCATCAGAGTCAATGAGGCCTATGCCAAAGCCTGTCAGCGCGACGTGTCAGAGTTTCCCTGCCATAACCATTTTGAATTCTATCCCTCTGCCGCCAAGCAGATATTCGAACAGGTGGTGGTGACAAAAGAATCCTACCACGCCATAGCAAGGCCGTTCACCTTTCCCGAGCATCCCGAGTGGGGGACCTCTTATTGGGACTGGACACTGACACCTTTGTTAGATGACCGAGGCGAGGTTGAATTTCTGGTCTTTTCGCTTGAGGACGTGACCGAGCGCGTCCGAGCGGAAAAATCGAGGGGCCGGCTCGCCCATATCGTTGAAACAACGTCTGATCTCATAGGAATGGCAAATTTAGACGGGCAGTTGTTCTACTTAAATAGAGCCGGCCGGAAGATGCTTGGCTTTGGTGAGGAGGAAGACATATCGGGAATGAGGATTGCTGACGCTCACCCTGATTGGGCGGGCGCCATGGTTCTTACTGAAGGTATTCCAAGCGCTTTGCAGACGGGTCTGTGGAGCGGCGAGACTACTTTTCAGAGCCGTGATGGAACGGAGATTCCTGCCTCTCAGGTCATTCTCGCACATAAAGGTCCGAATGGAGAGGTGGAGTTCCTTGCCACTATTGCGCGGGATATCACCGAGCGCAAACGAGCCGAGGAGGCCATGACAGCGGAACGGCAGCGGTTCTATGACGTCCTGGAGATGCTGCCTGCTTACCTGGTGCTGTTGACGCCGGATTATCACGTGTCCTTTGCCAACCGCTTCTTCCGGGAGCGCTTCGGCGAGTCCCACGGCAAGCGCTGCTTTGAGTATTTGTTTGGACGCAGCGAGCCCTGCGAGATTTGCGAAACCTATACCGTTCTGAAAACCAATACTTCCCACCATTGGGAATGGACCGGCCCGGACGGCCGCATTTACGATGTCTTCGATTTCCCATTCATCCACGCGGATGGCTCCGTCCTCATCCTGGAAATGGGCATCGACATTACCGAACGGAAACGGGCCGAAGAGGCTTTGAGGGTCGCCCACCAATACAACCGCAGTCTTATCGAGGCAAGCCTTGATCCCCTCGTCACCATTAGCCCTGAAGGAAAAGTCACGGACGTGAACAGCGCCACAGAACTCGCGACCGGCGTCTCCCGTGAACAACTGATTGGAAGCGATTTCTCAGATTACTTCACCGAGCCTGAAAAGGCCAGAGAGGGTTACAAAACCACCTTCTTGAAAGGGACTGTCCGGGATTATCCCCTTGCCATTCGACATACGTCAGGGATAACCACCGACGTTTTGTATAACGCCACCATTTACCGGAATGAAGCTGGTGAAATCCAAGGAGTTTTTGCAGCCGCGAGGGATATCACTGAGCGGAAACGAGCTGAGGAGGCTCTCAGCGCCGCTCACCAATACACCCGCAGTCTCATCGAGGCCAGTCTCGATCCTCTTATCACCATCAGCCCAGATGGGAAGATCATGGATGTCAACAAGGCAACAGAGTCTGCGACAGGCCTTCTCCGTGAGCAGTTGATCGGAACGGATTTTTCAAATTACTTCACGGAACCGGACAGGGCCAGAGAGGGATACCGGCAAGTCTTCTTGCAAGGATTTGTGAAGGACTACCCTCTTACCATTCAACACGTCTCAGGGAAAGCGACAGATGTGCTATACCACGCCACCGTGTACAAGAATGAGGCTGGCGAGATCCAGGGTGTCTTTGCTGCTGCCCGGGACATCACTGTGCGGAAGGAATTGCAGCGGCGTATCGAAGCCACCAACGCCCTATTGAATCTCTTTGTCAGGATGCCCTCACGGAGGGAATATCTCGACGCAGCCATTGAGTTGATTCAGAACTGGAGTAGCTGCCGATACGCCGGCATTCGGGTCGTGAACGAAAAGGACTACATCCCCTACGAATCCTACAGAGGTTTCAGTCGTCAATTCTGGGAATCGGAGAATATGCTGTCGATTAGACATGATCAATGCGCTTGCATTCGGGTCGTGACCGGAAACCCGGAATCTCAAGACCACAGCAGAATGACGCATGGAGGTTCGTTCTGGTGTAATGATACCTTTGAATTCTTCGGTCACCTCTCGGAAGAGGAGAAGGCCAGATTCAGAGGTGTCTGCATCCGGAATGGATTTAGGTCTGTTGCCATTATTCCCATTCGCTACCGCGAAAAGATCCTCGGGGCAATTCATCTCGCAGACGAAAGGGGAGAGATCATATCACTCGCGAGCATAGAATTTATCGAATCCATAGCACCCCTTATTGGAGAAGCGATCAACAGGTTCAACTTGGAAGAAGAAATACGGGAATCGGAAACTCGTCTTCGCGCTCTCTCCTCGCAGCTCTTAACCGCCCAGGAAACCGAAAGAAAACGGATTGCCATGGAACTCCATGATGGCATCGGACAAATGTTGACCGCTATTAAATTCAAAGTAGAGAATATCCTCCAGGAAAAGGGCACAAGCAAGGCCAGAGCAAAAGAAAAATCATTGGAGGCCATCATTCCAATGGTTAGAGAAAGTGTTGAAGAAGTTCGAAGAATTCAGATGGATTTGCGCCCTTCCACCCTGGATGACCTGGGGATCTTGGCCACCCTTGGGTGGTTCTGCCGGGAATATCAAAAAATCTATTCTCACATTCGCATCGAAAAAGAGATTGGCCTCCAGGAGGGCGAAGTCTCTATCCCTCTTAAGACCGTGATCTACCGGTTGACACAGGAAGCCCTGAACAATATCGCTAAGCACAGTAAGGCAGACCTCGTTCATCTCTCTCTGAGAAAAAAAGAAAACAGGGTAGAATGGGTGGTTAAAGATAACGGGATGGGATTCGACTTAGAGGAAATTCTTTCTTCAGAAAGGTCCGGAAGAGGACTGGGGCTTAACAGCATGAGAGAACGAACCGAGCTCTCAGGAGGATCTTTTGAGATCGAAACTACTTTGGGGGCCGGTACGATGATCAGAGCAAGTTGGCCCATTTGATTGCGGAATGCGGAGTGCGGATTGCTGAATAAATGAACTAACCCCTTTGATTAAAAAACACGGAATGAAAATGAATGAATACAAGAACATGACAGGTGAAAAACAGAATTATCTTAAAGAACGGACAAAGATGTTTGCTTTGCAGATAATCAAATTGGTTGAACAATTGCCAAAAGGGCGAACGGCAGATGTCATCGGAAGGCAGTTATTAGAGTCGGGTACCTCTGTCGGAGCCAATTACCGTGCTGCAACCAGGGCAAGATCGCCTGCTGACTTCATCTCGAAGATGGGAATTGTTGAGGAAGAGGCCGACGAAACAATATATTGGATGGAGCTTCTTGTTCTTTCAGGACTAATTCATAAATCCGATATAGCAAACCTTTTAGATGAAGCAAACCAAATTTTAGCTATGACCGTTTCTTCAATCAAGACGGCAAAAACAAGAAAAAAATGAGTCCATATTCCGCAATCTGCACTCCGCATTCCGCATTGTGGTTATTATTCACGTGACACCAATCCTCTTTCGATGGCAAAGGCGGTCAGGGCCTGGATGCTATGAAGATCCAATTTTCCCATGAGGTTGGCCCGGTGTTTCTCAACCGTCTTGACGCTGATGCAGAGATCCTCTGCAATCATTTTATTCTTGTACCCTTCGGCAATCAGCTTCAGGATTTCTCTCTCGCGTTGGGTCAGGGTTTCCCAAGACGTACGGGACTTTAAGGTTTTTTTCCCTTCCAGATACCCTTCTATCACCTTCTCCGAGATTTCAGGACTAATATAATGCTTGCCGCTTAAGACTTTTTTAACTGCCATCACTAACTCGGAATGGGTAGAATCCTTCAAGATATAACCGTCGGCTCCAGCCCGGAAGGTAGCCAGGATATATTCCTCCGCCCTGTGAACGGTCAAGACCAGGACCTTGGTCGCTGGTGATTCTTTCTTGATCTCCTTGATGGCCTCCATACCGTTCATCCTTGGCATGGAGAGGTCCGTCAGGATGAGGTCGGGTTTAAATTTCTCAACACACCGGATAGCCTCTCGCCCGTCTTCCGCCTCTCCTACAATCTCGAAAATTGGATTTGAAGAGAGGAGCGACCGCAACCCCTCCCGGAGGATGGTGTGATCTTCAGCAATAACGATTCGAACTTTTTGGCTCATGATTTTCAGCTCACCTCCCCTTTCCCCCTGCCCACCCTTTCGGCAGACATCCTGCTTAGCTCCATCCTAAAAAATACCATCTGAGAAGCACCCAAATTACAGTATATACCCTATTTACCATTTTCGTAATTATTAGTAAAGTGTAGGCATGATGGGTAGCGGTGGAAAGTCAATCAGAATGGATTTGGAACGCATTCTCATTGTGGAGGATAATACCTTCTTCCTACAATTTCTCAAAGAGACCCTGCACTCCCGATTCCCTTCAATAGATATTCTTGAGGCGGCTCATGGAGAGGAGGCGCTCCAGAAAATCGAGACTTTTAAGCCTGAGGCAATTTTTATGGATCTCAGATTGCCCGGGGAAAACGGCCTTGAATTAACAAAAAAAATAAAATCCGAACATCCCGACATCGTCGTCGTCATTATTACAAACTATGATCTACCGGAATACCGGGAAGCTGCCTACCAATACAAAGCAGATCATTTTCTTTCAAAGGATTCCTTTCTGAATATGATAAATTCTATTTTTCCAGATCGAAATACTGATCAGGATGATTCACACCGTAAGGAACCATCTTAAAGGGGGTCAAATTGCCGTGCCCGAAGCATTACTCGTTGAGGATAGCGCCATTTTCCGAAAATTACTTAAAGAGACCCTGCATTCTGGGTTTCCATCCCTTGAGATTTCTGAGGTTGGAGATGGGGAGGAAGCGATGCAAATAATTAATGCCCGCCCGCCTGACCTCATTTTCATGGACATCAAATTACCTGGAGAAAACGGCCTTGATTTAACTACAAAGATAAAGGCCAAATATCCTGACGTGACCGTAATTATTCTGACAAGTTACGATACCCCGGAATATCGAGAGGCAGCGGTTCAGGCCAAAGCCAACTATTTTCTTTCAAAAGGTTCGTCGAGCAAAGAGGGTATTTTGACATTGGTTGAGTCTATTTTGGAAGGCCGGTGAAGCCCGTCCTCTTGCACCATAAGAGGTCTGGGTGGATTTTAAAAAGAAAATACCGTGCTTTCTTACATAAAATAAAGGGTTCACCTGATTCACTTTCTACATCATTTTACATAACAATACTTTTAAACTCCTAGCCATGAGGCTTAGATGAGAATAAACAATATTGGCAAATAGCAAATTAAAAGAAAGGGGGTCGCGAAAATGCTCTACGGTTCTGGTTCGATCGCTAAAAAAATATCAAGAAAGACTCTAATCAAACATCACCCTGGAGATCGTTTCGACAACCTCATGAGAGGGGATTTTTTTAATGGGGCATTTAAGAAAAGCCTTCTGGTTTCTCACGAATGGCCGACCAGAAAACAGCTATTCCCCTTGCTCACGGGTTGAGCCGCGGGGGGAGTAACTGCCATCTGGATAACCCACAAACCAGGTTGGAAGGGAGATAAAGAAAAGGGCCATTTATAATGAGCAGGATCAAACGGAAGGGGATGTGACTACGGCGTTCATGTTAAATAGATCTTCGAAGATGAAGAAGGCCATCACAACCTCTTTACCACGATGCCCGAAGAGGTGTGAAGGAAACAGGAGGTTTCTATGAAGTGCTATCGCTGTAGAAGTAACATGGTTTACGAAAAATTTTTTGGTCCTCATGAAAATTTTTGGGGGTGGAGATGCATCTTTTGTGGAGAGATTGTCGATCCGGTGATCTTGGAAAATCGGGATCCTTCAAGGGGCCGAGCTGTGTTCAATGGACGTACTCGGAGAAGGTAATACCTGACTTTATGCAATAAAGGGATTAAGGTGACGAATATCTTCTTTTATTTGCTGTTGGGTTTAGCTGCTGGAGTGATCAGCGGCCTGGTCGGCATTGGGGGAGGAACGATCATCGTCCCGGTGCTGGTCTTTTTATTTGGGCTGTCTCAACACGAAGCCCAAGGGACGACGTTGGCATTGCTGGTTCCTCCCATCGGTTTCCTGGCTGCCTGGACCTACTATAAAGAAGGATATGTAGACCTGAAAATTGCCTCCCTCATCTGCCTGGGTTTCTTTTTCGGCGGTCTCCTTGGGGCCAAGCTGGCTACGAGATTGTCCAGCATTGTATTGGAGAGAGTGTTTGGATTTGCCCTGTTTCTCATCTCGTTAAAAATGATCTTTGCGAAATAAGAAAGAAAATATCTGTGTAATCATCTTTTAAATCTGAGTCGTCAATCTTTGGTCAATTTCAGATATCCTGCGAGAATAGCGCCCCCAAGAAGCATCCCCCCTAAAATGATAAAAGCGGTCGCAAAGGATATTGTCTGTCCAATGAGTCCAATCATGGCTGGGATCGCCCCACCTCCGAGAAGAAAACTCACTGCCATCATCAGAGAGATAGTAATACTCTTGAACTTAGATCCTCCTATTCGAGAGAGCGCAGCAAAACCTGGTGGGAAGAAGGAGGAAGACAACATGGGTTGAAGGAAAATAAGAAGAACCATCCACGATCCGGACACCACACCCAGAAGCATGACAACAACCCCATTAGCCAGAAAGATCGCTTTCAACGCTCGCTTTGGCCCCAGACGATCTGTAACCCACCCGGATAGAATGGCTATTCCTGCAGGAGAGATCCGGGAAAGCCCTACCAATGTATTGGCCCAGACCTGATCCATTCCTCTCTCTGATACCAGGTAAAGAGGAAACATAGCAAACATTCCGAGAGTGCCGCCGATGCCCAGGCTGAAAAGGGGCATCATGACCCAGAAGGAAGACTCCTTCAGGATGATTCGGAGGTTGCTGACATTGAGAGGCTCACCACAGAATTTCCCTCCCTTGCCGAAAATGGAAAAAAGAATGCCGGCGAGAACCGAGAAAATTCCAAATAATGTGTAAATGCCTTGCCAGGAAAACCATCTTAAAAACATTTCTGCAATCAGCGGAGCCACGACAAACCCTAAGTTAGGCGCTAATTCATGAATGGAAATAGCCTTCCCCCAGCCCTTGGGGCTTACCAATTGAGTGAGCGTGGCAATTCCTGAGGGGAGATAGAGTGCGGCTGCCATTCCCAATATGAAGAGTACCAAACGAACCAACCAAAGCGTATGACTAAGGCCAACAAATAGAAGAGCCCCACCCACGGTGACGGTGGAGAGGATGATCGTTCTCCTATGATTGAGGCGAGAAGAGACAAAACTCGACCCGAGAAGCATGATACAATACCCAAAAGATATTATGAAAAAGAAGGATCCCGCCTCTTCATGCCCTATCTTTAGATCCTTCTCAATGGTGGGCAACAGCGGTGACAGGAAAATCCGAGAAATGAAGTTCAAGAAGAAGATCCCCACGAGAAAGAGAAGGGGCGCCATCTGGGAACGAAAAGAGGATTCTGTTTTTGATACGTCCACTTCTCAACCTCGTTATTAATGAAAGAAGGGAATTCGGAAGATCAGAAAGAAACTGCTTGCCATTTTTTTATATCAGCTCTCCCTTTAGCAAATCATTCTCCCTTTTAACAAATTTTTCAAGAGGGAGCTCTACGGGTAAAGCCTGTGCTTGCGCTTCAGCATCAGAGGATGAACGTTGTGAGGGTGAAATAGTTCGTGGAGGGACGGGTGCTGCCTGGGGTTGTGAAGTTGTGATAGATTCATCGGAAGGTTGAGAATCAGCAGGAGCCCGATAATATTGTTTTGGCGTCTTCGCTTCGATTAGTTTTACTGCTTCGTCGATACATATTCGAATGGCCTTCTCCATAGGGGTCTTTGAATAACCAGAAAAAGTACCCGATAACACTCCCCCTGGCAAATGTAAAGTTTTTTTTATTTCCCCAAAGAGAATAATAAAGGCCGGCAAGAACTGCCGGCCTTTCAATTCTTCATTTATCCCTTTACCTTCTGATGAGCCTTTTAATGTCTTGCTCAGGACCAGCGCAACGAACCACAGGTCGAGCAATGAGTTGCATGGGGAAACATCCATCTCATAGATCTCACCTCCTTCTCTTATTCTTATTTTAAATTTACTCCCCCTCCCCTGTCAAGGAAAAATTAAATTGATAAAAGAAAGGAGATAAAGGAGGGAACTTTTCAGTCCTTAAAAGACCTCACAAAGTGCATTATAAAAAGGGAATCGCCTAATCTTTTCCTTTTTTCTTCAGAAAACCGAGGAGGTCGGATTCCTTGGAAGATTTTGTATTGGTCTTCTCCTTTTCAATCTCTGGCTTTAATTCTTCTTTTTTCCACTCCTTCTCTCGGATCATATGCTTCTCAATCCAGTGGTCGAGAGCTTTCACATCGAAAAGAACCCGATCCCCGATTTTGAGGTAGGGAAGTTTTTTCAGAGAGGCCATCCGGTAGACGGTGTCTGTCGAAAGGCTTAAGTATTGGCTCGCCTCTTTGGCGGTAATCAATCTTCGGAGCTCCGGAATCTTTTTCATCCGGCCCTCCATCCGCTCAAAATACTTCTCGGCTAACAGGTCTGCCAGCATATCTAAAACTTCTTTTACGGGAGGTCGGTATTCCTCTTGTGCCATCTGTCCCTCCAAAGAACAGCGCGATTTCTCACCGTTCTTTTTCTCTTGTCACTTCCTGAATCTTCTTTAGGAGAGCGATGTTCTCTGTATGACCGGTCAAATGGGCGGTCACTCTCCCTCGAATCGGGCGATTGAGGAGGTAGAAATCGCCAATCAAGTCAAGAATTTTATGACGGACAAATTCATCCACGAATCTGAGTTCGGTGTTCACAATCTTTTCTTTATCTACCAGGATAATGTTGTGAAGCCGCCCTCCTCCTGCCAATCCCATTTTTTCGAGCATCTCGATATCTTTAACAAAACCAAAGGTCCTTGCGGGAGCGATCTTTTCTCTAAATGCCTCTTCATTATCCAAAACAAATTCCAGAGTCTGCCGCCCGATGGGGGGTGGGTAGTCTAAAAAGAAGTGGACGGAGAAGACTTCTGCAGGCTCGATGATCAGAGATTTATTCTTGTGAATGATCTCCAGTCTTCGATGGATGATCAATTCATCCACCCTCTCTTCCTGTTCCTCCACGCCTGCCTTTTCCACAATCTTGCAAAACTCCAAAGCAGAACCGTCCATAATCGGAATCTCTTCAATCATCTTCACCATCAGGTTGGTGAGATGATACGCATGCAACACCGCCATGAGATGCTCGATGGTCTTGGCAATCGCCGCCCCCTTTTTAAGGGTAGTGGCATATTCGGTCGTTTGAACATAGTCAAGATGGGCAGGAACGACTTCATCCGATGAGACGTTTCCAAAAAGGATTCCACTATGAGGAGGAAGAGGTTGGAGGAGAAGTCCTGTCTTCTTTCCAGAATGAAGTCCTGTTCCATAAAGCACCATGCTCTGTTTCAATGTACGCTGAGGCAACAAGGAAGTCCTTTTTCCCTTTGCAACCTTTTTGGCTAAGGGGATAGCCTCC
This sequence comes from uncultured Syntrophaceae bacterium, assembly GCA_964512795.1. GTDB lineage: Bacteria > Desulfobacterota > BSN033 > BSN033 > UBA1163 > UBA1163. The sequence goes on along the minus strand of CAZEKS010000010.1, from coordinate 2,060 downwards.
CGGGTAGAGGCAAGAGGGGGTTCAGGGAGTTCTTCGGCTATCTCTTTTTGAAAAATCTTCTTGTCCTGGAAGGGTTCCTCTGGGACAATTTCCCCCGATTGCTGGACAGTCAACAACTCCCTTTGATGATCGAGGGCTCTATGGATGGTCATAAGAAGAACATCAAGGGAAAGAGGTTTTTCAATAAAGTCAAAAGCCCCCAATTTCACAGCGGTCATAGCAGTCGAGATCGTTGCATGACCGGAGATCATGATCACTTGGCATTCCGGGGCAATCCATTTGAGCCGTTTCAATACCTCAATGCCGTCCATCCCTGGCATCCAGATATCGAGAAGAGTGACATCCGGCCCTTCCTCCTGGAAAACCTTTATCGCCTCTTCTCCACTTTTTGCCTTGGCGATTCGGAAACCTTCGTCCTCCAGAACCCCGGCGATCGATTGGACCACTCTCTCCTCATCGTCCACGATGAGGACTTTCTTCTCCATAACGTCTTCCTCAAAGAAGATTCTGTCTTTCCAATATCACAACCTTGTCAAAGAATCAACATCTTATTGGAATACTGGAATAGTGGAATATTGGAAAACCCCCAATCTTCCATCATTCCATCATTCCATCGGTTATTTGTCGATCTGGGCCTTCTGAAGCCGACCACTGAAATCCCGATAGATCACCTTCCATCGACTATAGGTATCCAGAGCCCCCCCTCGCCCTCCTGCTTCCTTCCTTCCATAACCCGAACGTTTGATCCCACCAAAAGGCAGTTGTATCTCCGCACCAATTGTGGAAGCATTGATATAGACAATCCCGGTCTCCAGATCCCTCTCTGCCACAGCCGACGAGTTGACATCCTGAGTGTAAATGGCGGACGAAAGTCCATAGGGGGTGCGATTGACGATCTGAAGGGCATCCCCAAGGTCTTATGCTTCAATCACGGAAACCACTGGCCCAAAAATTTCCTCGGACTTTGCACTTCTAATAGTTCCCTACCCCAACCTTCTTTCTCAGGAGGTCATAATCCTGCTCCGACGAAGCAAAAATTCCAGTGTTTCCCAACCTCACATTCCTTAGCCCGACGGCCTTGGCTCCCATGTAGGCCTCAATCATCTCAGAAACCTTTGGATTTTTATACCGTTTCATCTGATATTCGGGGAAAAAAGCCAAAATGGTAAAAGGGATTTCTGGATCGACATCAAAAATCAATTGAGCGATCTTTCTCAACTGGGGCGTCTCCACGAGGTTTGGGATATAGAGAGAAAGGACTTCCAGAACAAAACCCCTTTTCACGATCTCTACAGGAAGTTTGAGGATGTTCCGGTTGAAACAGCCGGTCAGCCATTTATGGTCGGTCCCGTCATAGGCTTTGATATCGAGCCAGAAGGAGTCAACCCCTGCCTCCTTTAATGCATCGAGGTTCTGAGGGGTAAGGCCATAACCATTGGTTTCGATCAGCACCCACAGCTCGGTTTCTGCCTTAATGAGGCGAGTACATTCGATATAGTACTCCGGACAACAGGTCAGGTCTCCCCCTGTGAAGGCAACGATATTGCGGGCAGGCCCCCATCCCTGGGGACTTAAAACGATCTCTTTTTTCTGGATCACCTTGGGACAGAGAGAAGACCGTTTTCCATACATCACACAAGCCCCACAACAGCGACAGGAATCATGGGCATGAAAGGCGGTGGCCCTGTATCGGGGTTCTTGAACCGTTACTTCTTTTTCATATTCTTTGCACGCTTTTAAAATATCGGAAGGTGGCCACCAATTGCCCTTGGCAATCTTTGTAAAATTCCAGGAATGACATTTTCGGCAGGAGAAGTTACAACCTGATTGGTAGATGGAGAGATAATTTTCTGGACGTGAGAGATGGACAGCGGAGATGAGCCTGAGGAGACCGTTGTCCGTCTTTTTGAGGGTGGCTTCACAGGCAGGAGACTTTCCCCGGTCGATTTCAATCAGACAGTTGCCCTGAGGATATCCTTGCTTGATTAAATTGCATTTCACTTTTAAATTTTATCATAGGCTGTCTTCCCCTTGCAAGTCACGTTCACCATGTGATATAG
>CAZEKS010000009.1:0-15718 GCA_964512795.1 uncultured Syntrophaceae bacterium | reverse complement strand
AATTAAGGGGAGGATTGGGCGAACAATTTTTGGGAGAATTGTTATCCCAGATTCTCCCGCCGGAATTCTTCACTCTTCAGTACACGTTTTCGAGCGGGGAGAGGGTGGATGCAGTAGTGAAAATAGGAGAAAAACTCGTTCCTATCGATTCGAAATTCCCCCTCGACAATTTCAAACGGGTCATCGAATGCAAAACGGATGAAGAGAGGAAAACATGTCAGAAGATATTTTACAGAGATGTGAAGAAGCACATTGACGACATTGCCAATAAGTACATCCTCCCTCAAGAAGGAACCTACGATTTCGCCTTGCTCTATATTCCCGCAGAAAATGTCTATTATGAAACGATCACCAAGGATGAGTCGTTCGGAGAAGAAAAAGGGGTCTTAAATTATGCATTGACTAAAAGGGTGATCCCCGTGTCTCCAAACTCTTTTTATGCCTATCTTCAGGTGATCATTCTCGGGTTAAAAGGATTACAAATCGAGAAGGATGCTTTGAAAATACAGGCCCTGCTGTCTGGTCTGAAAAAAGATATAGGAGGCTTTCAAGAGGATTTTCAATTGGTGGGGAAACATCTCAGCAATGCCCTGAATAAGTTTGAGGAAGCCAGAAGACGATTGGACAAATTCAGTTTTAAACTGGAGCAGATCGAAAGCCAGCCCTCGCTACCGTTCAAAGAAAAACAGGATGAACCAAAAATTTCCTGACCATGCGATGATTCCTACCAGGGAAGAATGTTTGAGGCTGATGGGGCAATATGGGATGTTGGAGAATATTATTCATCACAGCCTCGAAGTGGCAAAGGTTGCCCTTTTTCTATCCGTTGAATTGAACAAAAAAGGCCAGAGGATTGATCTCGGTTTAGTAGAAGCAGCCTCTTTATTGCATGACCTTACCAAAACAGAGTGCCTCAAGACAAAGGAAGACCATGCCCAGGCAGGCTCTCAGCTATTAAAGGGGATGGGGTTTGAAAGGGTAGGAGAAGTCGTGGCACAACATATTCGGTTAGGGAAAGAAGGAAACCCGTCGGCGGTCTCTGAAGAAGAAATCGTAAATTATGCGGATAAGCGCGTGATGCATGATCGGGTCGTTCCATTGAAGGAGAGGTTTAACGACCTCATGGTAAGGTATGGTAAACATCCGAGCGCTAGGGATTATTTAGAGCAACTGCAAAAGGAAATCTATGGCATTGAGAATAAAATTTTTATTATCTTGCAGATCAACCCCGATGCCCTACAGCGTCTTTAACAGAAAACACATTACTAAGATTTCTTGTTTCGAAGAGTGGTGGAAGATTAAAAAGTTAAATCAACCCTTCGACTTTCTCCGGCCTAAAGCCCGAGGTTTGCTCAGGGTTGATACTGCACTTCGATAGACTCAGTGTCCCGAGTTTGCCGAGGGAAGCGGCGCTTTTGACCCCATCCTAAAGAACGGGGTTTGAGGCGGTCGAAGTGTCAAGGAAAATCTTTCGAAGGTCTCATTTGATGACAAATCTTCGTTTTGAACAGGGTCCTATCCGTCCTCCGAGTGAGGCCTATAGCCTTCTCCTGAGGGTAACGAGAAATTGTCCTTGGAATCGTTGTGAATTTTGCCATACCTACAAGGGAGAGAAATTTAGCATCAGGACCGCGGAAGAGGTCAAGCAGGATATTGACGTTGTTCAAGAGATTGTCTCGGAGATAAGGGCTCTGTCCTGGAGACATGGATTTGGAGGAGAGATCACCGTTCCCCTGGTCAATATCATTTTGCAGGATCCAAAACACGATTCAGACGGCTTTCGCAGTGTGGCTTTATGGCTATACAGCGATGGAAGAAATGTCTTTCTTCAAGATGGAGATAACCTGACTCTCAGAACCAGTGAATTAGTCGAGATATTGAAATATTTGAAAAAAGCCTTCCCTTCCATCGAAAGGATTACCACTTACGCCCGGGCCAAAACAGTTTCAAAAAAAACGGTTGAAGACCTTCAGGACCTTCGCCTCGCTGGACTCTCCAGAATTCATATTGGTTTAGAGACTGGATACGATCCTCTCCTTCAATATATCAAAAAGGGGGTGACCGCTCAGGAACATATCGAGGCGGGAAGGCGGGTAAAGGAGTCTGGGATCTCCCTTTCAGAATATGTGATCCTTGGATTGGGAGGGAAAGGGATGTGGCGAGAACACGCCATGGAAACGGCGAAGGTTCTTAATCAGGTCAACCCAGACTTTATTCGGGTTCGAACATTGAAAGTCTTGAAAATGATGCTCCTCTGCCAGAAAATCGAAAAAGGTGAATTCATCCTAATGAGTGATAACGAGATGATAGAAGAAGAAAGGCTTTTGATTGAGCATTTGGAGGGCATCACAAGCGCCTTTGTCAGCGATCACATCATAAACCTCCTCCAGGAAGTGGAAGGAAAGCTTCCAGAAAAAAAGGAAAAGATGTTAAATCTCATTGACCGCTATCTTTCGCTTCCAAAAGAAGAAAAGGATAACTTTCGATTGGGAAGGAGGATGGGAGTCTATCAGTCGGTCGAGGACCTTTCCAAACCAGAACTCAGGAATCAGGTCGAAAGGGTCCTTCAACAGATTGAAGGAGAGAGACCAGGAGGCGTTGAAAAAGTACTCTCTGAATTAACGGAGTCATTTATATGAGGTCTCTGAAAACAAGAGACCTCTCTTTAGATTATTTTAGAGATAACAAATAAAGACTTGACTTTTAAAATATCGATGGGCTATGATGGGCATCGTTTTGAGTAACTTCATACCATTTTATCATTGAAAATATTTCACCAAAGAAAAGGAGGTGATTTGAATGACGAAGGCGGAGTTGATCGCCAGCATAGGGAAGGAGGCCAAAATCTCGAAAGCGTCAGCTGAAAAAGCCCTCAATGCATTTACCAATACGGTGATGAAGGCATTAAAGAAGGGAGATAAGTTGGCCCTGACTGGATTTGGAACCTTCTCTGTGGCGAAGAGGAGGGCAAGAGCAGGGAGAAATCCACAAACCGGAAAGGAAATTAAGATTCCTGCCACCAAAGTGGCAAAATTCAAAGCAGGTAATCTGCTGAAGAGTGCGGTAAAGTAATCCTCAATAAATTAAATCCCGTTTTATAGGTTTTGAGAAAGAGGGGAGAAAGATAAAATTCTCTCCTCTTTTGTTATTTCAAGGGAACAAGAATAGGCTCTCTGAGAAATAACATATAAACAGGTTATGAACATCGAGGTTTTGAAAGTTGTCTCTTAAACCACAAGATGTTGTGTTTTCTTAGTCACAAACCACAAAAATGTAACCCATTGAAATCTCAAAGCATTTTTTTAAATAATTTTATTCCCAAATTTAATTATGTAAGGGAATTGAAGAGGTACGTAATGGTAAAACATTTTTTTCAACAGGATTTGCACATCAGGAGAAGCCACTCTTCTAAGCCTTGATTTCACTGCATCCGGGGGGAGCACAGCCCTCTTTCCCTTGATCTTAAACCCCTTGCTTCACTCATCATCTGGAGACAGCGATCAAATCAACAAAAGAAGCGGTCCCACATGGCAATCTTAGGAAAATTCTATCATTGAGAAGAATATATTGTTCGCGTTCAATATATCCGGGCTTCGCTGAGAGGATACATCTCTTAATACTTCTAAGAGGCTTGTCTTTGTTGGCCGGATTGCCTATCGTTTTTGTCTCACATGGAGGAGGAGATAGAAATAAAATTGAAAGATGGAAGGCTTTTTGTTATCTTTAGTTAACGATTGGAAGGATTCATTATAGGATTGGCTGATGGAACATGTCATTCTTGGGACTGCCGGGCACATCGATCATGGGAAAACCTCCCTTGTGAAAGCTCTTACAGGTGTTGATACCGATAGACTGAAAGAAGAAAAGGAGAGAGGGATCACCATTGAACTTGGATTCACTTTTTTAGACCTACCCAGCGGTATACAATTGGGGATCATTGATGTGCCAGGACACGAAAAGTTTGTGAAGCATATGGTGGCGGGTGTTTGGGGGATCGACCTGGTTGCCTTGGTCATCGCTGCGGATGAAGGAGTGATGCCCCAGACGAAGGAGCATTTAGATATTTGTAAACTTTTAAAGGTGAAAAAAGGGCTGGTCGTCCTAACCAAAATTGACTTGGTTGACCGGGAATTATTAGAGTTAGTTAAAGAAGAAGTGTCTGAAATGGTCCAGTGTACTTTTCTAAAAGATGCCCCGATCCTTGGCGTTTCCTCAATGACGGGGGAGGGAATTCCTCAACTCCTTTCCACACTCGATCTTCTCTCACAAGGAATCGAGGGGAGGTCAGCCGATGGTTTATTCCGTTTGCCGATCGACCGGGTATTCATCATGAAAGGTTTTGGAACCGTCGTGACAGGGACCATGATTTCCGGAAGCCTTTCTTTAGGGGAGACAGTTCAGATCCTTCCTTCTGGCTCAGAAGGGAAGGTCAGGAACCTCCAAGTCTATAATAGAAGTGTTGAAAAAGCCGTTGCAGGGGAACGAACAGCCGTAAACCTTCAGGGGGTAGAAACTTCGGCGATTGAGAGGGGGGACGTTCTCATTCGGCCGGATACCCTTAAACCTACGCAACTCATCGATGCTTATCTTGAATATTTACCGGATGCCCCCCGCCCCTTAAAACATCGCACCAAGCAGAGATTTCATATTGGTACCACGCTCACGAATGCATCCATATTTCTCCTTGATCGGGAAGAATTGGCTCCGGGAGAAAGTGGGTTTGTCCAATTGAGATTGGAACGACCGGTGGTGGGTTTACCCCACGACCGCTTTGTCATCCGGGGCTCGGCAGCCATCCAAACCGTAGGGGGAGGGGTCATTCTGGACAGTCACCCGGACAAACATAGAAGGTTTTCTTCGCCTGTCATCGCTGACCTGAGTCTCCTCAAAGACGGGACGGGCGAACAAGCCCTCCAACAGCATATTCACCATTCAAGAATGGCGGGCATTACCTTGGAAGACCTATTGAACCGCGTTGAGATGCCAACCGGTGAGGTCCAATCGATCATCAGAAAGATGGCGGAAAAAGGGATTCTTCTGGTTATAGATCCCGAAAAATTAAAAGTCATTGAAAGAGGACAATATCAGGGGCTGAGGGAATTAGCTTTGACACAATTAAGGGAATTCCACCAGAGACTCCCTATGAAATCTGGATTATCCAAAGAGGAGTTGAGGACAAAACTTTCCCCGGAGGTGGATGTTAAGCTTTTTCAAATTCTCATCAATGAGCTTATCCAATCGAAAGAGGTTGTATTGGAAAAAGATAAGTTGAGGCTTCCCGGTCACCAAATCTCATCGGCCGATGAGAAGGGTTTAGTTAAGCGGGTAGAGGTGGCTGTTTTGAAGGGAGGACTTCAACCGCCGTCTCCAAAGGAATTGTCAGAAAAATGGTCTGAAAGAGAAGACGAGGTCCGAGCCATTTTTGAACATCTCGTTCACGAAGGGGTATTGGTCAAGATTAAGAGTGAAATCTATTTTCATCAAGTCTCCTTCGAAAAGTTGAAAGAGGAATTGGTCGCCTATTTAAAGAGTCACCAAGAGATCACTACTCCTCAATTTAAAGAAATGACCAAGGCCTCAAGAAAATATGTCATCCCATTGATTGAGTACTTTGATCAAATTAAACTGACGCTTCGATTAGGGGATAAGAGAGTGCTGAGGGGGACTTCCCAAAGTCCTGAAAAAAGATCATAATTCCATACGTGAAAGGTAATTTAAGATGACCGGGGCAAAAAAAATTATAAAAAAGAAGTTAAAGAGGCCTGATGAATTCATTACCATTACCGAAAAAACCTTTCTTTTTATCACCCGTCATTCCAAGTACATCGCAGCAGGGGGAGGCATTTTGTTGATTCTTGTAGTATCTATCTTTTTCTTTCAAAAATGGGAAAAGGGGAAAGAAGAAAAGGCTTACCAGATGTTCAATTCGGCCATGGAAACTTACCAGATGGTTAACGCTTCTTACCGAGAAGAATCTCCGCAAGAATATAAGAATGTTTTAGAAAAATTTAATGAGATCCTTACAAAATTTCCAAGAACCTCCTCTGGGAAAATCGCTATCTTGTATAGAGGAAACATCAATCTCAGGTTAGGGGAATTTGAAGAAGCCATGGAAGCTTATGAGAGTTTTATCCAAAAAGCAGGGAAGGAAAAACTTTATCGGGCATTTGCCATGGAAGGTCTCGGCTATGCCCATGAAGGCAAAAAGGATTATGAAAAGGCGATCAATGTTTATCAAAAAGTCGTTGATTTGGGTGAACGGTTCCAATCGGCAAATGCCTATTTAGGGCTGGGTCGATGTTATGAAAAATTGGGGAAAAATAGGGAGGCACTCGAACAGTATAAAAATTTTATAAAAGCCTCTCAAAAATCCGAGATGACGAATATCGTATTGAGAAAAATTTCCAGTCTTGAGAAATAGCTAAAGACTGTGTTAGATGTACTTGAATTCCACCTTCACCCTTCCCCTCTTCCCCTGCCTACCGGCAGGCAGGCACTGGGGTGAGGGAGGGGGTGAGAGGAAAAAATTCCCTAATAATTTATCTTAGTATATAGGTGATCAATGAAAAAAATAATGAGCGGAAATGAGGCTATGGCAAGGGGTGCTTTTGAGGCTGGGGTGAAAGTAGCGGCTGCCTACCCTGGCACACCCAGCACAGAAATTTTAGAAACCATCGCTCGGGAATATAAGGAAATTTATGCGGAATGGACTCCTAATGAAAAGGTGGCATTGGAGGTTACCTCAGGGGCGTCATTGGCAGGAGCAAGAGCAATGGCATCGATGAAACATGTAGGGGTCAATGTGGCAGCAGACCCTTTTATGACGCTCTCCTATGTAGGGGTCAATGGGGGGTTAGTCCTCGTTACCTGTGACGATCCCGAACTTTACAGCTCCCAAAACGAGCAGGATAATCGGAATTATGCAAGGTTTGCAAAAGTCCCCATGTTTGAACCGAGTGACAGCCAGGAGGCAAAAGACTTTATCAAATTGGGTTTTGAGGTCAGTGAAAAATTTGACACCCCTGTCATGGTAAGAAGTGTGACCCGGATCTCTCATGCGAAAGGCATTGTGGAACTACAGGATCCGGTTGTTCCTCCGGTCCCGATAGAGATTAAGAAAGATACAGCGAAATATACGATGCTGCCTTCTTTTGCACGAATTCGCCACGCCTTTATCGAGGAGCGTTTTCTCAGATTAAAGGAATTTGCTGAGCAATTTTCAGGGAATCGAATGGAGGTCAACGATCCAATGTTCGGGATCATTTCCGCGGGAATATCCTATCAATATGCAAAGGAGGTTTTTCCAAATTATTCTTACCTCAAGCTCGGGATGGTATGGCCATTGCCCAAAAATCTGATCGGAGAATTCTTTAAAAAGGTAAAGAAGGTTTATGTCGTTGAAGAGCTGGATCCTTTCCTGGAAGAAAATATCAGGGCAATGGGATTCAAACCCAAAGGAGGGAAGAACCTGTTTCCCATCTGTGGTGAACTGAACCCATTTCTCATTGAGAAAGGAATGTTGGGGAAGAAATTTAAACCTCCCAAGCCTTTTTTTAAAGAGCCACTTCCTCCGAGACCACCCAATCTGTGTCCGGGATGCCCTCACCGAGGAGTGATGCATGTGTTAAGGAAATTGAAAGTATTTACTGCCGGCGACATCGGGTGCTACACCTTAGGGGCTTACCCTCCTTTGAATGTAATCAATAGTAACATCTGTATGGGGTCGAGTATTGGCAGCGCTCATGGCATGGCCAAGGCGCTTGGGGAAAAAGGAAATGGGAAGATCGTTGGTGTGATCGGAGATTCTACATTCCTTCATGGAGGAGTCCATCCCCTGATGAACGTCGTTTACAACAAGAGCCATACGACCACGATCATTTTGGATAATCGAACAACCGGCATGACAGGCCAGCAAGAGCATCCGGCGACAGGATATACCATCAGAGGAGAGAAAACCCATCGAATCGATTTCGTTGAATTGGGCCGGATCCTTGGGATTGAAAACCCGAGGAAAGTGAATCCATGGAATTTAGAGGAGACGGAAAAAGTAATTCGGGAAGAACTCGAAAAGGAGGAACCCTCTCTCGTAATCAGCGAAGGGCCCTGCATTCTCCTTCGGAGGGCCTTTAAAAAATACAACAAGCCCCTCCAGGTGGATTCTGCCAAATGTATTGGATGTAAAACCTGCGTCAACTTGGGTTGTCCTGCCATCTCTTATCAACTGGTGGAAGGGGAGATGGCGATGACCGCGGATGGAAAGAAGCGAAAAGGAATTTCTCACATTGAAGCGAGCCTATGTCCGGGGTGTCATCTCTGCTATCAGGTGTGTAAATTCGAAGCCATTAAGAGTCAGGAGGAGAGGCCTATTTTCGGGTTCGAAACGGTATAAACCAATGGAAAATGGAACGCTGGAATATTGCTTTAACGCATGATTCCATCTTTCCAATCTTCCATCATTCCTGATTTCATCATAAGGAGAGAGAATGGAACAAACGACCACCAATATCTTGGTTGCAGGCGTTGGAGGACAAGGGGTCATCATAGCGAGTGACATCATGTCTGAGGTTTTTATGGAAGCAGGCTATGACGTGAAAAAGAGCGAAGTTCACGGAATGGCGATGAGGGGAGGAATCGTTACTTCCCATTTCCGTTTTGGCAAAAAGGTTTATTCCCCTCTGATCAAGCAAGGGGAAACGGATATCCTCTTTGCTTTTGAACAACTGGAGGGACTCCGATGGTTTAACCATCTAAGGCCTAATGGAAAAATCATTATGAACGATCACAAAATTAGCCCTCCGGCTGTCAATTTAGGGGAGATGGAATATCCCAGAGCCATCCCCGAGATCATTCGTTCAAAAATTAGAAATTTTTATTTGGTAAAGGGAACAGAGATTGCCCTCCAATTAGGAGATGTCCGGGCAGCTAATGTTGTGCTCCTCGGTGCCATTTCAAAATGTTTTGAGGTCAACGAAGATCTCTGGCTAAAAACAATTCTGAATTACCTTCCTCCAAAAGTTCATGAATTGAACAGAAAAGCGTTTTCTGCCGGTAGAGACCAAATCTCATAACCCCTAAAGTTCCCTATCCCATGGTGCCTGCCTGCGCGAAGCCCCGCCTTGCGGGGCGAAGGTAGGGGAGAGGGTGGGGGTAAAAAAAGGATGACCGCCCGACTGCGAATTCCTCATTTTTCACTTAAGCATACCCTGGAATGCGGGCAATTTTTCCGGTTTACCAAGGTTTTAGATACCTACATCATTCAATCCTCGGATCGGATTTTTTCCCTCCGTCAAAAAAGGGATCTCCTTTTCTACGACGGTGTTGAAGAACCTCTCCTGATCCATTTTTTCAGGCTGGATGAAGATTTAGATTCTATTTTGAAAGAGATCGACCAGGATCCAATGATTGATCAGGCGATAAAAAAATACCGGGGGATGAGACTGATCCGACAAGATCCATGGGAATGTCTTCTCTCTTTCTTATGCTCTTCGGCTAAAGCCGTCTCGCATATCCGTTGTATCATCGAACATGTCTGCAAATCTTCAGGGGAAAAAGTTGTTTGGGGAGACTACCTCGGTTACCGATTTCCTGAACCTCAATCCATAAGGAATCCGCTTCAACTGGAATCGGCCAGGGCAGGGTTTAGAACAAACTATTTGGTGAATGCCAGCCGCTCTGTAGATCGGAACCAACTTCTCTTGCTGAAAGATTTATCTTATAAAACGGCCAGGGAAAAATTGATGCAGCTTTCCGGCGTAGGGAAAAAGGTGGCCGATTGCACACTCCTCTACTCCCTGGATTTTCTTGAGGCCTTTCCAATGGATACCTGGATTAAAAAAGGGTTACAAAAGATCTATTTTAGAGGGAGAAATGCTGGAGAGAAAGCGATGGAGGAATTCGTATCCAATCATTTCGGCCCTTATGCAGGGTATGCCCAGCTCTATCTCTACCATTTCTGGCGCCACCATCCCTTTTGAACCTTGCTGCACTTTTGTACATAAAGTGGGTATAGAGTGAAGCTCCCCGGCCATCCCGTTAGGACGGCACAGGCACGCCAGGGCTTCCCGGGCACGCAGTGGCGAGAGGGATGCGAGCAAAGGAAATATCCTTTTATTGTGCCCCTTGACCCCGCCTATCCTGCAATGGGCGGGACGGAGCACTTGCCCGCCAATCTTTGTTGTAGCCTATAGAATTAACCTGAAAAGAACTTTTGAAAGGAGGAGTTAAAATGCCAAAAGAATACAAAATGTATATTGACGGAAAGTGGGTGGGTGCCCTGGACGGCGCGGTCTATGACGATCTCAACCCTTACACAGGTGAGGTTTTTGCGCGGGTTCCATCCGGAAAACGGGCTGACGCCAAACGCGCTGTTGTGGCAGCCGTAGCGGCATTTCCCGCATGGTCACAATCACTCCCGGCTGAGCGCCAGGCCCTTTTCCTAAAGGCAGCCGATATTCTCGAGAAGAAACAGAACGAGATTGTTACGATTCTCGCCGAGGAAACCGGCTGTACTTTTGGCTTTGCGATGTTCCAGACCGGGTTTACCCCTGCTTTGCTACGCGAAGCCGCAGCACAGGTACATCGGCTTAACGGTGAAATCATCCCCGCCGATCTGCCGGGTGCATTCTATATGGCCATACGCCAACCCGTAGGTGTTGTCGCAGGGATAGCGCCGTGGAATGCGCCACTGATTCTCTCGCTACGCTCTATCTGTCTGCCGATTGCCTACGGTAACGCGGCGGTTCTCAAGCCTTCGATGGAATCCGCTGCAGCAGGCGGCGTCGTGATTGCAGAGGTCTTCCACGAAGCTGGTTTTCCAAAAGGCGTTTTGAATCTCATCACGAATGGACCGGGGAAAAGCGGTGAGATTGGAGACGAATTTATCGAAAACCCGAAGGTGCGCCGCATCAGCTTGACCGGTTCGACCGTGGTGGGCCGCCAGCTTGCGGAAAAGGCGGGGCGATATCTTAAGCGTGTCGCCCTGGAACTAGGCGGACAGAATCCATTGATCATCCTGCGCGATGCCAACGTTGATGATGGCGTGAACGCTGCCGCATTCGGCGGGTTCCTCCATCAGGGGCAAATCTGCATGTCCACGCGTCGAGTCATCGTCGAAAAACCGATCGCCAAGGATTTTACGGAAAAATTTGTTAAAAAGGTTTCAACCTACAAAGTTGGCAATCCGAAAGAACCCGACACAATCATTGGCCCCCTCATTAATCGGCACCAATTCGATGAAGTCAAGAAAAGCGTCGATGCTGCCGTCCGCGATGGCGCTAAAATCTTGTGCGGCGGCAAATCGGAGGGGCTCTGTTACTATCCGACGGTGCTGACCAAGGTAAAACCCAACACGCCATTTTCGTGTGAAGAGACCTTTGGACCGGTGGTCTCGGTGATTGAAGTCAAGGACGAAGAGGAGGCCGCGGCCGTAGCCAATGATACTCCGTACGGGCTTTCAGCGGCTGTTTTTACCCGAGATTTCGCCAAAGGTTTAGCCATTGCCGAGCGTATCGAATCAGGGATGGTTCACATAAACGATCAGACGGTTCACGATGAGCCACAGGTGCCCTTCGGCGGCGTGAAGGACAGTGGTTGGGGTCGGTTCGGCGGCCACGCCGCACTGGAGGAATTCACCGAACTGCGTTGGATCAGCATGCAGCGCACCCCGCGCAAGTATCCCTTCTAATTTGCCTTTCGTGACGGAATTTGGGGAGAAGAACACTCCCCGTATTTTCTGGAGATCGCCGACGGATTGAAGAGACCTCATCGAGCGCTTCATTCCAGGAGATTCGTTCCCACTTGCCTTCTCCTTTACCCCCTTTCCTCTTGAAAGGACAAATCTTTCGATCCGGACGGTCAGCGAGTTGAATCGGACATCTGAAAGGCTTCCACCTTTATCTTCTCAGGGACACATTGTTTTCACCCAGGCAGAATTCCCCTACCCTCGAACGCAACGGACATAGTACAAGTTATTCTTATAGTAGCTAAGCACATAGGCACCGTCAAACATCACAATCCATGCATTCTTCGTATGGCGCTCGAAGGTCGTTGACGACCAGTAAGACAGGTGATCCCGAAAAGTTATCTCTTCACGCATCAGAGGCCTTCCATCTGAACGCCCCTTGGTCCGGTCCAGCAGAGATTCCAATTCCGCTAACGTTGGCAAATGCCAGTCGCTCTTCCCACTCAACGAAAGTGATTTTGCATATTCCTGAGCTTCGTGCCAGGTCATCTCGCCTGGAGATTCACATTGCCATTCCAGGCCGGTCTTAGGATCTTTCCAGGTAGGCAGTTTTGATATTCCAAGTTCCACTGAAGGAGACAAACAGAAATGGGGCATCCTTTAAAATCAATCTCAAATGTCAAAATCCAAATGCCAAATGAATGTCAAATGTCTAAATGTCATTGGACTTTGTGCTTTGAACTTAGACATTACCGCGCTGTCAATACTCAAATGTCATAGAACCTTATAGTTCCCTGCAAACTTCTTCGGATCTCCCCAGAAAATGCACCGAGTCGGGCAGATCGCGTAACAAGCAGGAACCTCATTCCTCCCTCGTTTTTCGACACATTTGTCGATTTGATCGCGGTTGCACTCAGATTCACACGGGTGAGGGCAGACCCTGCCGCATATGGATGGAAAGGGGCTTGCAAGCTTAATGAGCTGTAAAGCTTCCTGAAATTTTCCCTTGACGGCAAGGTTCACAAATCCCTGAACGTCGATATGCGCCGGACACTCCACCTTACACGGAGAGGTCTGCTGTTTTTCAGCTCCAGACTTGCCCACCACCGCATTACAGCCGTTACACTTCTCGCTGTCAACGAGAACGACCCCGGTCTTTGGATCCTTTGTGATTGCATCTTCTGGACAGGCAAGGGCACACGGGGCATCTTCACAATGGTGACAAAATAGGGGCTTAAAATAGGGAGCCTTCTCAATCACCCTGATCACTCTCGGGCCAACGCTAAGCCCATGCTCCTGTTTGCAGGCCACTTCACAGGCATGGCAACCCATACATTCATATTCGTTCAGCATTAACGATACTTTTCCCATCTTTTCCCTCCTATTGGGCAATTTCATCTTCACAGGGAGATATATTACACAAACAGGCTCTTAGATTCGTAGAGCCCATAGCAGGGTCCAGAGTCTCATAGGCATTGTCGGTCAGGATATTGACATTGGATACATTCCAACCGTGACCCGAATCTTTTATTTCCGGGAACCACCACCCATGCTCTGCAACAACCACCCTCGGATCAATTCCGTCATTCAGTTTTGCACGCTGCTTGATGCGTCCTCTTGGCGATGCGATATAAACCCATTGTCCGTCTTTGATGTTATGGCTTTTGGCGGTCTCAGGATGGATCTCCATAATAGGATCCGGTCGGATCTCCCTCAACGACGGTACCTGTCGGTTCGCTGAATGGAAAAAGGTCGGAGTCCGTAGACCCGCATTTAGAATATACGGGTAATCTTTAAGGAGATCGGGTCTTGAAACCGGGCTCTCGGGAATTTCAACATATTTGGGAAGGGGATCATATCCCCATTTTTCCAGAACGGTCGAATAGAGTTCCACTTTCTTGGTAGGAGTGGAAAAACCCCTTTCCTTGTATTTATAGTAAACCATTTCGCCTTGTAGATATCCTTTCTCTTTGAATTGCTCCCAGGTCAGTCCAGAAGGTTCGAGAAGGTAATCGAGCGCATCCTCTACTGTGTCCCACCACTCCTGGCCCATTCGTTTGCCTAATTCCATGAAGATCTTGTGGTCCTGCCAGCATTCACCGATCTCGACGCACTTTTGCCTGGCCAACACATAACCATGCCGTTTCCAGTTGTCGGCAACATGATTCTGTTCGAGCCAGGTCCCGGAAGGCAGGAAGATATCGGCCAGTTCCGCTGTCGGTGTGAGGAAGAAATCGATGACAGCCAGGAACTCGATTTTCTTTAGTGCCTCGTAAGCCTCTTTAGCATTGGCCCTCGTTACCACCGGATTGCTGCCGCATAGAATTCCTGCCTTAAGAGGATAGGGTTTGCCGGTAACGATGGCATCCCATGCTTTTTTGGGATTGATCAGGGCCACCCTGGCGCCGAGCTTAAACTGATCTCCGCCCAGTCTCTTTTTTTGTTGCTCCGGTGAAAGATCCCTGTGGCGGGAAAATTCCGCCACGGTACGCGTGGGCGGGTTCACAAAAAGCGCGTTCCCTCCTGGAGCATCCAGATTGCCTGTGATCGCCATTAATCCGGTCGTGGCCCTTGTGTAATTGACACAGTTGATGGTCTGTTCTGTAGAGACACCCCAGTGAATACAAGCTGGCTTTGTGGTGGCATACATCCTCGCTGCCTTCCGAATGAGGTCTTTGTCAATCCAGGTGATCTCTTGAACTTTTTCCAACGGATAATCCTTCATCACTCTTTCTTTGAAGGCGTCCCAGCCGTTGATGTAGTTCTCCACAAACTCTCTGTCGTAAAGCCCTTCCTCAATGATCACGCGGTGAAACCCCAGGGAGAGAGCAGCATCTGTCCCCGGACGGATTTGAAGCCAGAGGTCCGCTTTATTCGCAATAAATCCCTTTCGAGGATCGATGCAGATA
Organism: uncultured Syntrophaceae bacterium; assembly: GCA_964512795.1. Lineage (GTDB taxonomy): Bacteria > Desulfobacterota > BSN033 > BSN033 > UBA1163 > UBA1163. The sequence goes on along the minus strand of CAZEKS010000009.1, from coordinate 1,129 downwards.
AGCTTGGCCCCTTTTTTATAGGCCCTCCAGAATGTTTCTCCCTTGTATTCATCTGGGTTGTTCCACTGCGGATTGCAGGCCCACATGACGATACATTTTGGCCCACCTTCATAATCAGCGATGGGCAGAGTGCCGCAGGTGATCAAGGTGGACCCAACCCTTGAGACATAACACATATGCCCGGCCGTTAGAACATTCGGGGTTCCCAGAAGGTTGGCAAAACGGTAAAGATGGCTTTCATAATCCCTGCCTGTTCCCTGACCCACGACGATCGATTCTGGCCCGTATTCATCGATCACCTTTTTGAATTTTTCCACAATGGTATTCAAGGCCTCGTCCCAGGTGATTCTTTCCCACTTGCCTTCTCCTTTGGCACCCGTTCTCTTCATGGGATAGAGAATCCGATCAGGATGGTACGCCAATTGCGTGATGGCCAGGCCCTTGCTGCATAGAGTTCCGTGGCTGATGGGGGAATTGGGATCTCCCTCCACTTTGATCACCTTGCCGTCTTTGACATGGGCCATGACCCCACAGCCTCCGTGGCAACTACGACAGGCTGTTCGAAGTGTTTTAATCTCTTCCATCAGTTCTCCTCTTTACTTGTTATCGGTGTGATAAACTTAAGAATGTAGACAAAGGTTAATATAATCTCTGCGTTCTTAAGGATGGCAGGATTATCCTCTCCGAGTGTCCGTAGCCTTATAGCGCTTTCCTCAAGCCTCTCGATCTCATTTCTTATCTGCTCATTCATTTCTCTCACCTTCTCTCATATCTTTAAAGCGTTTTGCTTTGAGCATATATCGCGGGAGTGAACCAGGAGGTTCAATGATAACGTGGAACGACAGATTGGCTGCGATCTTAAGACTTTCGGCCAGCCGGGTCCTTGTCTGTTCAATAGATCCTACCGGAAGTTGGGGACTTACTTCCGCCCTGAGGATAATGACGTCCATCAGACCTCTTCTCTCCACAATGATCTCGAACTCCTCGACCTCTTGAAATTCCTTCCGGATCACCTCCTCCACAGTCTTGGGAGAGAAGAGCACTCCTCGGACCTTTCGAAGATCATCGATCCTTCCCACCACCTCTTTGATCTTTCTTGAGGTCCTTCCGCAAGAGCAGGTTTCTTTTC